>JAGNMH010000107.1 GCA_017991275.1 Acidobacteriota bacterium | reverse complement strand
GCGTAACCGAACGTGCCGTTGAAATAGCTGCGGATGATGACGCTGTTGGCTGCGCGCGGCATCAGTTTGACGCTTTTGGCGAACTGGTCGAATTCGTCTCCGCGCGAGAGGTAAAACTCCACGTTCGAGGTGTAAAAGGCGGAGACCTTTTCGCCGCGTTCGTTCAGATACGCGGCAATGCTTTTCAGCGCGTGATCTCCGGCCAGATTGCCTGTCACCGGAATCACCAGATTGCGTTCCTGCAGGGATTTCATGAATTGGAAGTCGTCTTCGCTGACCAGATAATTGCACTGTTTGCCGGTCAGGTCTTTTTCCAGCATCAAGTCTCGGTAATTTGGGTAGTAATAGCGCGAGCCTCGTCCGTGGCTGGTGAATTTCAAATCCAGACCGCTGGTGAAAAATTCCAGATGCATGCGTTTGATGGTGGCGAGTTCGGCGTCACTGATTTTCATGCCGTAGCTCTTGATCTTGGCTTGAAGCGCGGCGTGCGTCGCCTCAAACAGCTTTGTGTCTTTAGCAGTTTTGTCCACGTAAGCGACGACTTCATGAATGCTGCGCGAGTCCCAGCTTTTCAAGTCGGTGGGAACCGGTTTGCCGAAAAACAGGCAGAGGAATTCCATGCGGTTGCGCGCCGAGGCAAACAGTGATTTGAACAGCAGATGCTGCAACAGATTGTCTCGGCGAACGTCCACCATGAAGGCTATGGCTGGTCGGATCTGCGCGATATATGAAAAGCTCTGATCGGGGCCGACGCCGATGAAAGCTCCGCCGTTGATTTTCATCTGGCGCATCTTTCCCATCACGTGCAGGTAAGAAGTTTCGTTGGAAATCAGGTTATCGGTGTCGAAATAGCCGTTCGGTTCGGACAGCTTCTGGCTCAGGCTCGCAAACTGTTCCAGCGATAAAGCGTTGTTGTTCGTTAGCTCTTCGGGCGGGGCTGGGTTTCCTGGGCTGGAAGATTTGTCAGGCGGTTTCGGCGGCTGAATTTTTTCCTGAACGCGAGCCGGTTGAATCAGCGCGCAAAAGATCAAAAGTGATAAAAACAATTTCCTTCGCATCGTGTCTCCTTTGAAAAGTTTGTAGTACCGCCTTCAGGCGGAACGGTGGCGTTTCGCTTTTTACGGATGAGAGGCTTTCGGGCCAAGCCCTTCCGCCTAAAGGCGGTACTACATGCTTTTCATTCTTTTCATTTTACATCCCACGCCAGTTCAGCTTGCCAATGATTCTTTTGCAGAAACGGCAGGTATTCGCGTTCGCCGCGAATGTACAGACCCAGAAAGGCGATGCTGTATGAATTGATGATGGCGTAGGTTGTTTCCATCGAAGTGAAGTTGAACTCCGCGCCCTCGCCGCCGCGTTTGCCTTTGCCGACTCCGTCGCCGAAGTTTTTGTCCAGCTTGAAAACGTCAGTGAATGAATAATGCCCGCCGTCTTTGATCGCCAGCAGATAACCGTCGCGCTGATGTTTGGAATAAACGTCGCGGATGCGCGCGTTGCCTTTGGGGCCGATGGTGCGGTCTTCTTCGCCGAGCATGTAGAGCGAAGGAACGGTCAGGTTGGTGTGAGTTTCAGGCGCGCCGGACATGGCGATGACGGCTTTGAAGCGCGGATCGGCATCGGCGACTCGAATCGCTGTCATTGAGCCGAATGACATTCCAGCGGCGACGGGTTTGCTCAAATCCAGCTTGCCGGAAAAACGGCTGTCGGCTCCGCCGTTCCACAAAGTCATTTGATCCAGCAAAAAGCTCATGTCTTTAGGGCGATCAACGGCGGAATTTTCTCGCTGGTCGTTGCGGTAAAGAATCGGTTTGCCTTTGATGATGGTCACTCTGGCGTTGGCGGTGTGATCGGCTGAAACGATGACGTAACCGTGACTGGCCAGGTAATCGCACCAGAAAGTGTTTTGAGTTCGTGTGCCTCCATTGCCGTGCGAAAACACGATCAGCGGGAATTTGCCTTCGCGGACGCGCGCGTCGCGGACTGCGGAGTTCCAGTATGATTCGTTGATTTCGGCAGCGGATTTTTTGTAAGCCATCTTCAGCAAAGAGTCGAACTGAGGATTTACTCCGCCGGGAAAGAAATCAGTGAATTTGTTTTTCGGGAGGTTGCGGGATTCGTCGGTTGCCGGGTACCAGATTTCAGTCACCAGCGTGCGGTCTTCGTTGGTGGCGGCGTCGGTTCGACTGTGATCAACCAGCACGGTGGTCGTGACTCCGACAGGGAACGGCCCGGCTTGCAAAGGGTCAAGAACTTTTGTTGCGGCGTGATGAGTTTGCGGGATGTTGACGATTGCCAGGATTAACAACGATGCAAGGAAAGTGAGTCGTTTGATCATAAAGGTGTTCTCCTTCTCAAGGGTTTGGGGTTTCGGGTATATTCGGCGCGCGCGATTTAAGCACATAAATTGGTACGCAACCAAAACAAAATAGGACATTAACCGCAACATTGATAAATCAAACGGAGGCTTCATTGAAAATAATGCCGACAGCCGGAAAATCATCCCAAAAGAAATCTTCAAAAAAGGTGTCAGCTAAAACAGTTACGAAAAATCTGAAATCCACCGGAAAGAAAACTCTGGCATTCGACATCGGCGGGTCGGGGTTGAAAGCGACAGTGCTGGACGAACGAGGCAAAATGTTGGCTGAACGCGTAAGAGTCGAAACTCCGCAGCCCTGCCCGCCCGGTGTTTTGCTGGAAAAGTTGAAAGAATTGTTGGCGCAGTTGCCTGAGTTTGACCGCGTTTCGGTTGGTTTTCCCGGCGTAGTTCGTCATGGCAAAACCTTGTCATGCAAAAATCTTGGCTCGGACGAGTGGAACAGTTTTGATTTGCAAAAAGCGATTGCCAAAGTCGCAGGCAAACCGACACTGGTTATCAACGATGCCGATATGCAGGGGCTTGGCGCAGCGAAAGGCAAGGGAGTTGAGTTGGTCATTACGCTTGGCACGGGACTGGGATCGGCTTTGTTTGAAGACGGGCGGCTGGCTCCGCACATTGAACTGGCGCACATTCCTTTTCGCAAAGGACAAACTTACGAACAGCAACTGGGCAACAAGGCGTTCAAGAAAGTCGGGAAAAAAGAATGGAACGACCGGCTGAAAATTGCCATTGAATGCTTTCGTATCTTGACGAACTTCGACAAGCTGTATCTGGGCGGTGGCAACGCCAAAGAAGTCGAACTTGGCCAGGATAGCAATATCAAAATCGTCAACAATAAACTGGGAATGCTGGGCGGCATCTGGCTTTGGAAGGATTCCGATCTCAGCGATGGTGTTCAGAAGTGACGGGCTGATAAGACTGGGCGTATAGGATTGCCCAAGTCGCCCAGTCAAATAGTCTGTCATTTGCCGAAACTGGCGCTTTCCCCAGCTTCTTTGCTCGCGTATGATTCAAGTTCCTTTGCTCACACCTAGTTGGATCACAGTTGGAAATGATACTCAACGGAGAAAGCAGTAATGTCGAATTTAAGTAACGGGCTGATTAAAAATGCCCAGCCTTGCGCCGGAGTCGAAGGCGGCGAGGTTGTCATCACCTGTGAAGGTTACGACACTTCGGATTATTCATATTGTCATGTTTGGTTTGGCGATCAACGCGGAAGAGTCATCAGCGCGTCTCCAAATCGCGTCGTTATTTCCATACCCGATTGCGAGACCGGCATTGAATCCAGCGAACTGAAACTGGAAAGCCCTGCCGGAGTGATGGCGACGCCTTTCACTCTGGGGGCCAAGCTGGCAGAGAATCTACACCCTGTTTGCAACCCGGCGGTTGATCTGGACGATGGCAGCATCTATGTAACTTTGTCAGGCACGCGCGGACAGAAAATGCCTGTTTCGATATACAAAATATCTTCAGAAGGCACGCTTTTGCCTATGGTTTCTGAAATGACCAATCCGACCGGACTGGCTTTCAATCGTGAAGGAACACTTTACGTTACCAGCAGAAATGACGGCACGCTTTACCGCATCTCGCCGTTTGGCGAGCCTGAAACCGTGGCTACGGATTTAGGGATAGCCACCGGACTCGCCTTTGATCGGCGAGGAGAAATTTACGTTGGCGATCGAACTGGAACGATTTTTCGCATCAATGAACTCGGCGAATCCCGGATGTTCGCCATGTTAGACCCAAGTGTGGCTGCCTATCACCTGGCTTTTTCTCCAGATGGAGATTTGTTTGTCTGCGGGCCGACGGTTTCTTCGTTTGAGACGATCTGGCGAGTTGACGGGTTGGGCAATGTGACTAAGTTCTACACTGGATTGGGCCGTCCGCAGGGACTGGCTTTTGATGTCGAAGGCAATCTGTATGTAGCGGCTTCGCTAAATGGGCATCGCGGCATTGTGCGAATTACTCCCGATGGCCGAAAAGCCGAAGTCGCCGTTGCCGGCTCGTCATTGGTTGGGCTGGCCTTCGACAACGATGGAAATATGGTCGTCGCCAGCACTCAAAAAGTTTACCGCCTGCCGATGGGCATCAAAGGTTACTCGGTGTTTTAACGAGCGGGACGTTATGCAAATAGAAACTCTGAAAGAATCACTCGCTGCTGTTTGGCCGACAATTTCCAACCAGGAATTGATGGCCAAAGAACAAAAGTTGCGGGAATTGCTGCGTGAGATGGGGTCGGTGATCGTCGCTTATTCGGGTGGCGTAGACAGCGCCTACCTGGCTTATGTCGCCGCCGCCGAAATCGGCCAGCGAGCTTTGGCTGTGACAGGTGAAAGTCCCAGCTACCCGGATTTTCAGCGACGGGACGCGCTGGAAGTCGTCCAAAAGTTTTCGATCCAGCATCAGTTCGTCAATACCGAAGAGATCCACGATCCGAACTATCAGGCCAACCCTGCTAATCGCTGTTACTTTTGCAAGCACGAACTGTTCACGAAATTGAGCGCGCTTGCGGACGAACGCGGCTATGCTTTTGTTTGCGACGGAAATAACGCCGACGATGTCGGCGATTATCGCCCCGGCAGGCAGGCCGCCAGGGAATTGAAAGTTCGCAGCCCACTGATTGAAGCCGGACTGACCAAATCCGAAATTCGCCAGTTGTCAGAACGCGCTGGTCTGCCAGTTTGGGATCGCCCGGCGTCTGCTTGCTTGTCGTCGCGGATTCCCTACGGGATGCCCGTGACAATTGAAAAGCTGTCGGTGATCGAACGCGGAGAGTCCAAACTACGGTTATTGGGTTTTCAGCAGATGCGGGTTCGCCATCACGGCGATGTGGTTCGCATCGAAATTGCCCCGGACGAATTGCCGCGTGCATTGAATGTTGAGATGGCTCAGCGAATAGCGTCAGCGTTTAAGCAACTGGGATTCAAATTCATCACTCTGGATCTGGAAGGTTATAGAACCGGCGCGCTGAATGAATCGCTGAAAATTTCTGAAAATTAAAAGACAGGAATTGAATACTGTTACTAATGAAGTAGTTGTTGGCCGGTGACCGGTAATTGAAAAGGGAAGTTCACTGCCGTTTTTTGTCTTCATAATTGAGGTTGCAAGCAGTGGGCTAAACCAATTACAAACTGCCAAAACTAGGTCTAAAAACGCCGCTAAGTCTTTGCGAAGTGAATGAGATTGCAATTGACACATTTCATACCATCGTATAGATTCTGGCGCGAAGTAGTATCCAGTCTTCATTTTCTTTGTTTTAAGCCCTTCGCAGAAAAGCAGTTCACACATGTGGTTTTGCCACTGATGATGAACGAGGGCTGTCTCTTAATTTTAGCCGGACGGATATTTCGTTCTGGAAGCAACAAGTAACTCAAATAGACGTAAGTCACCCAATTTCCAGGAGGAGAATTATGAGTTTTGCGAGAAGATTTCTAAGTCTGATGCTTGTGCTCCTGATCATCGGAGCGGTTGGTCAAGCTCAGACACCACGCTCAACAGATGATCCTCGCAATCAGGCCCCAACGGTCAACGGCGGTACCGGGCTTTTCACTGTTTACGACGCCCAGACACTGCGCAAAGGTGAGTTCAATTTTGGTTTCTTCGCCAATCACTTTCACCGGGATCCAGGTGACGTATCTTGGCAAGTTTATCCGGTCAATTTTCAAGTTGGTTTTAACGACCACCTTGAGATTTTTGCCCAATTTGAAGCTCAGAGAGTAGTTTCAGCTGGAACTCCTGCCTTGCTTAGTGGTTTTTATCTGCCAGATGTCAGGACAAAGACTCTGCCAGTTGGCCGTCTTGTTATTGTGCCAGGACAGAACACTGCTTCAATAACTATTGGCGACCCATGCGGTAATGGCGGTTTTCCTGGCCCTTGCCGGGCACCCAACGTTGGCGGACTCGGAGGTTTTGCATCAGGCCCGTTCGTCGCTCGTCCGAGCGGGAACAACACAGCGGTATACGTAGGGTTGGGAGCTCCAGTTGGAGGCATCCTCCCTGCTTTGGTTCCAAACGCAAACCCAAATTATCTGCCTAATGCTCCTTTCCTGGCTCGCTTCTCAGATCATCACCTGGGTGATGTTTGGGTTGGTGGTAAGATTCGATTTACCGGACCGAAAAACCCATTTGGCTTCGCTTTGATTCCGCTGTTGAAGATTCCTACGACCAGAGACCTGTCCACGGGGCTTGAGCGCGGTCGCGGCACAGGCGGTTTCGATTACGGAGTCATCGCCGCATTTGATGGCCGTCTGCATAAATACATCAACCTTAGTACCAACATTGGCTTCATCAAAAAGGGTGATCCACGTGCTGAAGATATGAATCTTGGGCCACTTTGTGTTGGTTGTACAGTGATTCAAGGTTACGGCAGCAGCACACGATCTCTGGATGTCCCGAATGAACTCAGATCAGGCATCGGTATTGATTTCCCGCTTAGCCAGTACCTGCAATTTATTGCTGAAGTTAGTTCAACGCATTACGTCGGATCACGTACTCCAAGCTTGTTGACCAACAGTCCGGTTGACTTTGTTGGCGGTGTCCGTGTTTTTCCGACCCGCTGGCTTTCGATCAGCGCTGCTTATCAGCGTCATTTGAACTGGTTTTCGGAACTTGACAGCCGCCATAGTCCGAATGGATTCATCGCCGGTCTGTCTATTGGACACGTCAACAAACGTGAAGAACCGTTGCTGCCCAACCAGCCACCGACAGTGGCATTGGCCTTGGGAAATGTTGCGAAAGGATCAAACGATCTGCTGCGTGAATCGGCCAACACCGTTTGTGCAGGCGACAAAGTTGATCTTCGCGCCACGGCCTCCGATCCTGATGGCGACGCGCTTGTTTACACCTGGAGTGCAACCGGCGGTCGTGTTGTTGGGGACGGCGGAAGCACGGTGTTCGATACAACTGGTCTCGCCCCTGGCGATTACACAATTACCGTTCAAGTGGACGATGGCTGCGGATGTATCGCCTTCGATTCAAAGACGATTCGCGTCACCGCTTGCCCGCCGCTCACGGTTTGCTTTGGACCGAACTTGAATCTGGATGCTAGTTCGTCTTCGGTTGACGCCGGTGAGAAGGTCAACTTCACAACCAGCGGAGTGACTGGTGGACGTAATTATGGCAACGTCCGTTATGAATGGTCGGCTTCGGCTGGCAGCATCAGCGGTAGCGGCTTGAGTGCAACGCTTGATACGACTGGTGTTCCTGAAACCACCACAATCGAAGTTACTGTCAAGGCAGTATCGGATGTTGGTGGATGCTCGGCTAGTGGTTCCGCTCGCACGAGTATTAAAGCCAAGCCAGTAGTTACACCGCCGCCACCTCCACAAGCTTCAGTCATTGACAACTGTGTGACTTTCAAGAAGAACGCAGCACGAGTTGACAATGCCTGTAAGGACATCCTGTCCAGCAAAGTTATCCCGGCTCTCCAAGCCGACGCGGGCGCAAGAATCGTCGTTGACGGTTACCGCGGCGAGAAGGAAAAACCGGCGAGCTTGAGCTTGGATCGCGCGAAGAACGTGCGTGACCGTTTGGCCGATGGCAAACTCGGTACTGCGATTGACGTGAATCGTATCGTGGTGCGCGATGGCGGCGTTTCGGCTGACACCCAAGTCAAGATTTGGCTGGTTCCGTCCAATGGCGTTATGCCCGAAGGCCCGGCTCCGGCTACGGTTGGTGATGTGACACCTGAGAAAGGTGGCCGTCGCCCAGCCAAGAAGCGTCGTTAAAGCTTCAGGCTGGTAAGCTGTAAAACTTGAGAGGCAGGTGGTCATTGATCGCCTGCCTCTTTTTACTTGGATTCCATTGGTGGTGAACGAATTATCCGAATCCCGTTTTGAGAAGAATGCCTGTGTCGTGGCTTTTATTCTGGCATTGCTGATTGCCGGGTGGTTTAGGTTTTCTCAGATCCAGCTCAGACCTTTTCATCACGACGAGGGTGTCAATTCATTCTTTCTGCTCAACCTGGCTCATACAGGGGAATACAAATACGACCCGACCAATTATCACGGCCCATCACTTTATTACTTTGCATTTGTACTGCTTAGAATTTTTGGCGAAAACGATTTTGCTTTGCGGCTGTCGCCCGTGCTTTTCGGACTGCTGACTGTGGCGATGGTCTGGTTGCTTAGACGACAGTTGGGAGCGGTAGGGACTCCCGTGGCGGCGTTTTGCATGGCAGTGTCGCCCTGTCTGGTTTTTTATTCTCGCTACTTCATTCACGAAATGTCGTTTGGCTGTTTTTCACTTGGTATCGTTGTTGGGATGTGGCGTTATGCCCAAGATAAAAAGTTTCAGTGGCTGGCCCTGGCGGCTTCTTCATTGGGCTTGTTACTTACGACAAAAGAAACTGCTGTCATCACCCTAGCCGTGTTTTTGGTCGGGATCGTCTGTGCCACAATCTTGGATGCGACAAAAAGCCTGATTCAACAACGACGATTCTCGCCTGCTACGCTGGTCAAAGAATTGAAAAATGACACAGTTTCAATTCTGCCTTCGTTGGATCACGCATTGGCGGCGGCGATAATTACGGTATTTATCTTCGTATTTTTCTATTCATCGGCTTTCAAGCATTGGCAAGGCGTGAGCGATTTTTTTCGAGCAATCGCTCACTGGACACAAGAACGTAGCAGCAACGACCATGTCAAAATTTTTTGGTACTACTTGGGCATACTGTTCAAAGTGGAGTTTCCGTTGCTGATCGGGTCCTTGCTTGCTGGCGTTTTCATTATCTGGCGTGGTAACCGTTTTTGGTTATTTACCGGTGCCTGGGTCTTGGGGCTGGTGCTGGCGTATTCAAAGATTCCATATAAAACCCCATGGCTGATGCTTAGCTTTATTGTTCCGATGGCTTTGGTTTGCGGCTATATGGCTGAGCAACTCTACAGGTTGCTGCCATTTTGGGCTTTGAAATTTGCGTGGATCATAGTGGTTGTTTTCGCTTTTGTCGCTTGCGGACGACTGGCCTGGAAAGTGAATTTTGATAAGTATGACGACAATAGTAACGAAAGCGGATACTTCGTCGAATTCGGCAAAAAACATGAGTGGCGGCCTTACATTGATGGGCAATATGGCTATGTATACGCCCATACCGACCGCGAATTTCTGGCCTTGATTGAAGAGATAAAACGAGAAGCCGAGTCATTTCCAGAAAAAAAACAGACTGGAATTTATGTCGCTTCGTCCCAGCACTGGCCATTGCCCTGGTATCTTCGAGATTACCCAAGTACGGCATACAATGGAACCTGGCCTGGAGTTGCAGGCGAGCCGCTTGCCATTCCGCAAAAAATTATAGTGGCTGGTACCGAACAACAATCGAACTTGAATGGAGTTTCAGGTTGGCGGATCAGTTCCCGAGCCTACAAACTTCGACCTGGAGTAGAGTTGGTGCTATTTGTTCGTGAAGAGTCAAAGTGAGTGTTTGCCAAAAATTAGCAAGGCTTTGAACGAACAAACTTGGCGATCCTGGTCAGGTTCTGATACTAACTGTTGAACAAGTCCCTAAAAAATATGGCTGAGACGAAATAACAACAAGTCGTCTCAGCCATATTTTTTCCAACAATATCCGGCAGTGATCATTTACTGCATTTCAATACCAACGGCGCGTAGCGAATCTATGGCGAACGGCCGCGATTCCGTCAACCGAATTTGACCATCACAAGCAATTGCCAAGGGCCGGCCGCTTTGTTTTCTATGCAACATTATGTCTTCGCCTAACTCTTCGCCGGTAGTCAGCAGCCACATATCAGTCAGCCATTCATGAATCACTGAATTGACCTTCGCTTGCTGATGCATTCGTGCAATTGAAATAGATGAATTTTCAACAACCGGATTCTCAACAACTGAATTTGATTCAATGGGGTTGTTGACTGCCATCAATTCTTCTGTGCCTGTCGGCATATTCAATTCACTTGTTTTCTTGTCCATGTTCTTTTCCTCCAATTTCAAAATCCAACTCCTGCAAGAGCACAAGACTAAATGCTCAAACTCTTTCATTATTTCTTGAACGCCATTTTCTGACGCAACCTCGATGCCAGAAGTTGCTTGCCATTTTATTGATCGTTTGGTCACTGGCATAAATTCCAAACTTGTTCTCAGAACGGCTATAAATAAATGGGCTTGCAATGGGGTTTAACTGCCATTGAATCAAACTAAATTCTAAAAACACTCAGGTCACTTGATATGTGAAGTAAAACCCTTCACATATCGAGCAATAATTACCCGTTATAGTG
>JAGNMH010000804.1 GCA_017991275.1 Acidobacteriota bacterium | reverse complement strand
CCTCCATTTCGTGGCGCAACGTTGCGATTGGGTCAGAGCCGTTGTCCCAAACGCTGGCTTGCGGGTGAGCCGTGCTGACTCCGCGCGCGTCGGCGTCGTCAATGAACAGCATTCCGTCGGCCAGACCTTTTTGGATGATCTTTTCTAACTCCGCTTGCTCACGCGCGCGGTACTGTTCCTGGCTTTCGCCAGCGACAGCAGGGAACTGAGCGTAAGCGAACGTGACCGAGAACTTATCGAAATCACCGATGCCGACGGCATAAGCGTTCGACAAATCCAGCTTGCCGTTTTTGATCTCGACCAGCGGCGCGGGGTAATCCATAACCGAGCCTCGGTTGTAACTGGAAGCCGCAAAGTTGTGACTGAATCCAAGCGTGTGGCCGACTTCGTGAGCCGACAACTGGCGAATGCGCGCCAAAGCCATTGCAGTTGAGTCGGTTGCCGGATCAAGCGAAGAAGCTGTCAGGTAATCGGCGTCCGGCGAATCGGCGGCTTCGCAGAAATTTTCAAAATCGTTTTGGCCGTTGGTCATCGCTGTGGCCACCGGGATCATTCCGGTTCCCAGCATCACATCCTGCCGAATTCTCAAGCTGCCCAGCGTGACGTTGCCTTTGATGATTTCGCCTGTGCGCGGATCGTTGATCTGCGAACCGTAAGACCAGCCGCGCGTCGAACGATGCACCCAGTTGATCATGTTGTAACGAACATCCATCGGGTCGGCCTCGGCGGGCAGGACTTCGACGCGATAAGCGTTTTTGAAACCGGCGGCTTCAAAGGCTTGCGCCCACCAAGAAGCGCCTTCGACCAGCGCCGAGCGAATCGGTTCGGGCGCTCCGTTGTCCACGTAATAAACGATTGGCTTGATGACTTCGCTAACGGCGGCGGTTGGGTCTTTCTTCTGCAAGCGGTGACGGCGAATCCATCGCTTTTCGACGGGCGTGTTGTACGGCGAAGCATAATCGTAAAACGTCAGATCGTTGGCGCTTACTCGCGGATCGTAGTCGCGGGTTTTGTAATTCAGGTCGGGAAGTTCAACGAAAGAATGATGCTGACGAACGGTGACGGCTGACGCTGAAGGTGTGACGCTTTGCAGAAATCTGCCCGGTTCGTCGCCGGTCAAAGTGACGACGGTTTCGACCTCGGTGTTTTTCGGAAAGCCTTTGGTGCGCGGCAAGTAAAACGCGCTGCGCGATTCGTCAAACCGGTAATTGCCCTGTCGCATACGCCGCAAAGTTTCGGCTACGCCTGTGGCGTCGCGCATAAACAACGCGGTCGCATCCACCAACACGCGATTGCCTTCGGCGGCTTCGACTTTGAATCCCCAAATGACGGAACGCGCGAAAGAATCAGCGACGGCTCTGCGTTCGGCTTCATCGTTGGACAAAGCGCGGTAACGGTAATTCGGCTGGATCATCAAAACCTTTTGCCCGACGCGCTCGAAGTAAACGACCTGCGACGTTCCCAACCGACCTCGATCCAGGCCGATGTCGTTCGAGCCGATTCCGGCGGGCAGCGAAGTTTGGTAAAGCAGTTCGGTATTGAAACGCGAAATTTCCATCCACAATTTTCCCTGCGCCGCGTCCCAGTAAATTGGCATATAGCCGTCAATCTTTTGCAGGTTGGCAGTTTTGGCGGCGATAGTTGAGGTTTGGGCAAAAGCTGGCAAAGAGCACAACAGGGTCAGTATGACAATGATTATTCTCCGCATAGGTTCGTCCTCAAAGTGAGAAGGTGTTCAGAGTACCGCCTTTAGGCGGCAGCGGCGGCTTTAGCCACCCAAAGCGGTTCGTGAACGAACCGCTGCCGCCTAAAGGCGGTACTCTAAACGCTTTATTTCTTTTCGATTCGGTATAGGTGAGTCCGCGTTCTCAGGAAAAACGCCTTGCCAGCGATTGCCGGGGAAGCCAGGAAGCCTTCGTCCAGATTGTTTTCAGCCAGCTTTTCAAAAGTCCTGCCGGGTTTGAACGCCGTCGTTTTGCCTTCTTCGCTGAACAGCCAGATTTTGCCGTCGGCATAAACCGGCGAAGCGGAGTATTCGCCGCCGATGCGTTGTTGCCAGACGATTTCTCCGGTTTTGGCTTCGACGCAACTGGCTATTCCTGTGTCGCCGATCATGTAAATCAGGTCGTCAATCAACAGGATCGAAGGTTTGTTTGAAGCTCCGCGTTTGACTCGCCAGGCGACGTGAGTGTCGGTGACAAGGCCGTTGCCGCCGGTGCGTACGGCGTAAAGCTGGCCGTTGGAAAATCCGGTCGGGTAAAAGATCATTCCGTGGCCAAGCACTGGCCGAGTGCTGGCTGAATGTTGCCCGCGCTCTTCCACTCGCCAAAGCTCTTTGCCGGTGAATGGATCGTAACCGTAAGCCGCTTTTGCTCCCAAGCTGATCATCTCCCATCGTCCGTTAAGCTCGACGACGTGCGGAGTGGAAAAGGCTTTTCGCAAATCGCCTTCGGCGGCGGGTTTTCCGTTTTTGTCCAGGTCTTGAAAATCAATTGAACGTTCCGTCCGCCAAATAGTTTTGCCTGTGTTTTTGTTCAAAGCAACGACGAATTGATGGTCGCTGCCGTCGAAGTGCATCAACAGCATGTCGCGGAAGATGATCGGCGATGAACCCGAACCGCGAAAATGATTGCACTCGAAATCGCGGCGTTCCCAGATAACTTTGAAAGTTTTGGTGTCAATGCAGGCCGTTCCCGGCGAGCCGAAGGTGATGTAAACGCGGCCTTGTTCAATGACCGGCGTCGGCGAAGCGTAGGTGTTAAACGGATGCGCGTATTGCGGCTGAGTTACGTCAAAGAGTTTGATGTCGCGTATGACTTTGCCAGTGTCCCGATCCAGGCAGATGGCGAAAAGCTGCCGCCCGTCTTTGCTGGCTGATGTCAGCCAGAC
>JAGNMH010000803.1 GCA_017991275.1 Acidobacteriota bacterium | reverse complement strand
GCCCAAGCCTCCGACACCTGTTCCCAAATTGCCGCCGATTTGGTTCAGGATCATCAGCGTGTCGTTGCCGGTGGCTCGATCCGGGATGTTGTTGACGGCCAATGTTCGCGGCAGGAAGTTGTAACTGTTCGGCGCCCCAGCCGCGTCAAAAACCAAAGCCGCCGTCGTCGAAGAAGCGTCGCATCCGGTGAAGACAGTGAACTGAGCAGCCACCGCCACCGCAGCCAGATTACCGGTGTGACCGGAAGCGAACTTGGAAAAAGCATCGCCGATCAGATAATTGTGATTGGACGGACAGCCTTTTTGATCCACCGCCACGACTACCAGGTAACCTGTGATGCCAGGATCGAGGTCTGAAGCCAGAAAGCTGATGGTCTGATTCTGGGTCAAACAGGCGTAAGAATCCGCGACCGTGCAACTGGCTCCGTCCACAAAAAACAGGTGGACGTTCACTGGTTTAACGTCGCTGGTGTTGGTCAGGGAAATGCGGGAATTCTGATTCAGAAAACTGGTGATGCTGGAAGTGTAAACGTTGTAAATCAGTATCGAGCCTGCTTTTTGGTCGCTGACTGCGGAACCGGCGGGTATCGCCGATCCGGGATCAGCCGCTCTGCCTGAAACATTCAACGCGGCAAACAATAAAGTCAAAACCACAACTGAAAACACGTGTGAGCAAATGCGTGAGGGTCGCATGAGAAATTCTCCTCCGAAAGCCCGCAGTGTCGCATTTAGGCGGAGTTGGCGCAGACGCCAAAACCTGCCGCCTGAAGGCGAGACTACACGCTTTTCTTTGTAACCGATTTGGGGCGCAAATCGGCTGGGGTCATTAACGAGGCACCATTTTGGGTTTCGCTCGTACCAGGAAGAGAACGGGGACTTCCACAAAAAGCGGCGAGCGGAGCAACGAAAAATTTTACTGCAAGGCGGCGGCTGATCCAGACGGATCAATCCACGACCTTTTCAGTCAATAAACTTCAGCGACGAGTGGGAGCGTCGTTGAATAATTTGGCTTGTTGATTTGTTAGGCTACCTTTGACGGCTGGGAGTATAGAGAGTCGGCTTCCGGCGGGTCAACATAATTCTCAGACGGTGACCGTGCGTGTCTTTGCGTTGAGGAAAGATTTCTTGCCGCATCTTGTAGCGTGCAGTTATGATGCGCTCCGAATCGCAACCGCCCCCGCCGAACAAAAAGGAGCAAACCAACGTGGCACTTATTCGCTTCACCGCCAATTTCGACGATCTTTCGACAGATCGCGGCTATCAATTCAAATTTCATTGCGACAAATGTGGCAACGGATATATGTCGCGCTTTCAGACTTCGATGACCGGAGTCGCAGGCGATTTGCTGCGCGCGGCTGGCAACATCTTCGGAGGCATTCTGTCCAGCGCGGGCAACAGCGCTTACGACATTCAACGCGCCGTTGGCGGCAAACAGCACGATGATGCCTTTGCCGTCGCCGTCGAAGAGGCCAAACAGCACTTTCATCAATGCACTCGATGCGGCAAATGGGTTTGCCCTGAAGTTTGCTGGAACGCTGGCGCAGGTTTATGCGAAGGCTGCGCGCCGAATTACGAAGAGGAACTTGCTGCCAACCACGCTCACGCCAAAGCGGATGCCGCGCGCAACCAGCTTTACGAACGCGCGCAACAAACCGATTACGCTTCGCAAATTGATATGAGCGCCGGAGCCGTTCATTCCGCACCCAGCCGTCAGTCAGTCAACCCGGTGGTGGATGCCGCCAACGCGCCTTCGATCGTTGGGGCTTCGTGCGCGAGCTGCGGAACGGTTTCTAACAGCAAGTTCTGCCCGGAATGCGGCCAGCCGATGAACGCCAAGTTGCACTGCAAAGCCTGTGGCGGGGAATTGGAAGGCAAACCGAAGTTCTGCAAAGAGTGCGGCTCGAAGATCGAATACGCTTAGGCAGCAAAACTCTCAATCCTAAAAAACAAGGAAGGCACAAAAGCAACTATCGCTTTTGTGCCTTCCTCGTTTTTTAGGATGAATTCGCCTTCTCTGTTTATCGTTTACCAGCGACCGACAACGATCTTCCTTCCACCAAAACCGTCACCGAAGAATTAATCTCGCGCGAACGGTAAACACGCTGAGTCGCTTTCTGAAAATCCTCCGCTTTGGCTTTGGGGATGTCCATGAACTTTTGCGGGTTGCGATCAACCAGCGGAAACCAACTGCTCTGAACCTGAACCATGACGCGATGGCCTTTGCGGAAAGTGTGGTAAACGTCCGGCATTGCAAAGTTTATGGCCGCAGGTTTGCCGGGCGTAAAAGCTTCCGGCTTTTCAAAGCTGTTGCGGAACTTGCCTCGGAACGGTTCGCCGTGAACCAGTTGCTGATAGCCGCCCATCTTCACGGCGTTCGACGGAGGCCGTTGGCCTGCGGGCGGCTCTGGTTGCGGGTAATCGCCCGGATAAACGTCAATCACTTTGACTACGAAATCGGAATCGGTGCCGGTGGTCGAAACGTTCAAGCTGACTTTGATCGGCCCGGCGATGGTCAGGTCTTCGGCCAGCGGTTCGGTTTCATAAACCAGCACGTCCGGTCGCTGAGCAGCAAAGCGCTGGTCTTCGGTCATGTAATCGCCGGTGAAGCCTTCGTTGATGTATCCCAGGTGCGGAACTGGCCGATTCGGATCGCTGACATATTCATCAAAGCCATTGCCCTCGGTTGGCGCTTCGGTTCCCAACTTCCCGCTCGCCTGAAAATAAAGCGTCGCGGGTTTGGCTTCTGTCGGCGGCCAGGCTGGCAAGCGCCGCCATTCATTCAATCCGGTCAGGAACATGAAAGCTTCGGGCAACTCGGTTTTCTTGTCTTTCAGGTGGCGCATGAAAAACTCGAACTGAATCTGTTCGCGGAAATAAGCGCCGGTTTTGGAC
>JAGNMH010000106.1 GCA_017991275.1 Acidobacteriota bacterium | reverse complement strand
CTTCAATTGACGCGGAGCTTTAGTCGTTCCGGGTGTCGCAATTGCTGTTGCCTGTCAGCGGACACCGAATCGCGTTGATGGCAAAGCTCAAAGCCGCCTTCAACCAGCGACAGTTCATCTACGAAAACGACGATGCGACGTTGGGGTTGATCGGAGTCGCCGGGTTTGTCTTTTTGTTCGGCTGGCTGTTGATTCGCAAACCGGAGCTTGGCCGGTTGGAAACCGACGGTTCAGGCGGATTGCTCAGCCAACTGAGTATCTTGAATCTGTCGGCGATTCTGCTTGGCACTTTTGGCAGTTTGAGCGCGTTGATCGCTCTGGTTTTGACGGCGAAGATTCGAGCTTATAACCGCATCAGCATCTTCATCGCGTTCTTTTCGCTGATGACGGTTGCGTGGTTGCTGGACAAGATCGCCGAACGATTCTTTAAGCCAGCTTCGCGGCAAATCGCTTTTGCCGTTTGCCTGCTTGTCATACTGATGTTCGGAGTTTTCGATCAAACCTCTGCCCGTTTTGTCCCTGATTACCAAAAGAACAAAGCCGAGTTCGATTCAGATCAGAAGTTCATAGGCCAACTTCAAGCTGCGCTGCCGCACGAAGCGATGATCTTTCAACTGCCGTTTGTGTCGTTCCCTGAATCGCCAAAGACCGGAAAGATGTTCGATTACGATCACACTCGCGGCTATCTGCATTCGACAGGCTTGCGATGGAGTTACGGCGCAATGAAAGGCCGCGACGCCGAAGCCTGGCAGAAGCTGCTGACAACAAAACCGACGCCGGAAATGATCGAAGCCGTCGCGCTGAGCGGTTTTCAGGGGCTTTACCTGAACCGCGAAGGTTACAACGATTCCAAAATCGAATCGGAAATCGAAGCTGCACTAGGCAAACCGCAATTCACCAGCGACAACAACCGGCTTATCTTTTTTGATTTGAGAAGTCTGGAAAGCCAGTTGCGCGCCAAGTACGGCGATCAATTCGCCGCCAAACACGAAGAGGCGCTGCATCCGTTGTTGCTGGTTTGGACTGAGGGTTGTTCGGAATTGGAAGGGTCGCCGGAAAACGCATATCGCTGGTGTTCCGCAATCGGCGAGCTGGAAATCACCAACGGCTCTGCTCTGCCCAGACAGGTCAAACTGGAAACGACTTTTTCGACCGAAAACGAAGCCACGTTGTGGATGAGCGGTTTGCTAAATGAACAGTTGAAAACCGCCAAAGAGCCTTCGGCGTTTTCCAGAACTTTTACAATCCCGCCGGGCAAACACAAAATTCATTTCCGCAGCGACGCTCGGAGAGTTTTAGAGCCTGGCGATTTCCGCTATCTGGTTTTTAAGCTGAGCAGTTTCAGGATCACGGCTGAAAACTAAGAGGACGGGGAGACTGGGGGAAATGGAGACGGGGCGATTAAAGTGTATCGCCCCGTCTTTCTGTCGCCCCCTCACCCCGTCTCATCAAGGGTTATTTCAAAACACGAATCTTGATGTTGCGGAACCAGGCTTGGTCGCTGTGATCCTGCAACAAAATGTGACCTTGTTTGGCTTCGCCGAAGCCTTTCGTGTCTTTGAATTTGCTTTCGGCCAGATGCTTTTTGTAATCGGCGCTGGAACGGTCGAACTCTACGGTTTTGACGCCGTTCAACCAGTGTTCGATGTGATTGCCTTTGACGACAATGCGGGATTGATTGAATTCGCCGACAGGTTTTAATTTTTTGCCTTTGGGGGCGGCAATCAGATCGTAAAGTGAACCGGCAGTTCGATTGCCAGCGATTCCCATTTTCGCGTCAGGATGGTTGTCATCATCCAACACCTGATATTCAAAACTGACGCCGGATTTGCCGGTTGGCGGCAGATTTTCAGACACCAGATATTTAATGCCGCTGTTGCCGCCTTTTTCCAGCTTCCATTCAACCGAAAGTTCGAAGTTTTCAAACTGATCCACCGTTATCAAATCTCCTCCTGCCTGCCCTGTTCCTCCCTTTGTTTTGGGCTTGGTGATACAGCCTTCGGCGACAGTCCAGCTCGGCGGCGGAGTTTGATTATGAAAACCCCGCCATCCTGTCAGCGTCTGGCCATCGAAAAGCAACTTCCAGCCAGCTTTCTTTTCCGCGTTGGTCAGTTGGTTGCTTTTGTCATTTTTGTCCTGAGCCAATGCCGCAACACCGAAAATAGCGACAAGCATCAACGCGATCATCCATTTGATTTTCATTTGTTCCTCTTAGAGATTAGTCAGTACTGCGCGCGGAAGCAGACACTAACGCAAATTGTAAGTTGATGAGACCCGCTCCCTACTGGCCGCGGCTAGATACAGGAAATTACTTATTGATGCCTTTCGGCGAAAAGGTGCGAAGCGTTTTAATGAAGACTTCCACTTCAGAAGGAGTGCGGACTTTGCCGTCCACAATGATTTCCTTTGCGGAAATGTCACGGTCGTAAATATCGCGGTTGGCGCCGTTGTCCTGGGTGATTACTGCGCCTTTCAACTCCAGACCGGCAAACAAACCTCGGCTGCGTGAATAAGACACAATCGAAGATTTCAATAAAATGTCGGTCGAAACGTGAGCGTTGCGACCGACCGGCCCGGCTGAAGCTCCGGCTCCGGCTCCGATCTCGAATTTGTCCTGCAACAAACCTTCGACCCCGGCTTTGTTCATAATCAGCAACACCAGATCAACTTCCTGCCCGCCAATCTGCAAGCCGAAACTGCCTCCGCCGATGGTGAAAAACGCAGGCGCTCCCCACGAACCACCGGAACGACGACAACTGACCAATCCTTTTCCATACTGACCTCCGACGATAAAGCCGCCTTTTTTAACCGACGGAAAAACAGCCACACAGAAAGAGCGATCCAGAAGTTCAATCGGCACAGCCTGATCCGGCGCGCCCATAATCTCGCGGAAAGCAGTGGCAGCTTTTCTGGCACGCTCCTTTTCTTCCGCTTTTGAACTGGCGGTGGTTGTTGAATAAGGCAGGGCCAAGGCGAACAGAGCTAACGCAGCTAGGGCAAAGCGAGCAATTCGAGTCATAGTTTTCTCCATTGAAATTCGGTTTCCGGTGAAGGCGCACAACATTTCTAACCCGGTGGTTACTGTTTTTCAAGCTGACGGCAATCGCTTAAGATGCGTCGGGCTGAATTGGGAAGCTGAATCGAAAAACAGTCTCAGCCACATTACCCATCAAATCCTTATGAACTCCTTCGACTCGTTCACATTAACGCCAATGACGGCAGGCGATGTTATTGATCGCGCTGTGCGGATTTACCGGCGTAACTTTCTGGCTTTGCTGCGAATAGTGTTCGGACCAAGCTTGATTGCTTACGTCGGAGCGGTGACGTATGAACTGGGCCTTCGCAACTTTTCGGTTAATCGGGGCGACAGCCGGGTGGTGGTTTCAGTGGCGTTGATCGTCGGCGGACTTGCCATCTGGTTGATTGGCAAAGCGGCGTTTTACGCTGTGCTGGGCGGGGCTTCGCGTTCGCTGGTGGATCATTTTTTTGAAGGCAAACCGATTCTGGCTCGCGACGTTTATCGCGCCGTAGGCGAAAGGTTTTGGTCGCTGATCGGCGCATTGTTCATGGTCGGGTTACTTCTGATGGGCGCAGGCGCGATTGTTTATTTCCTGGTGGTGATTTCAGCGATGATCGGTATTGCGGGCGCGACGTTGCTTTCAGGCGCTCCGATCTGGTTGCAAACAACCCTGGCAACTGGCTTTGGGGTGGTGATTGTGGCGTCAGTTTTCATGATCTTCCTGCTGATTTACAGCCGAGTCGTTTATGTTCCACAGGTAATGATGGTTGAAGGCAAAACCGTCTTCAATTCAATCAGCCGAAGTTTTTCGCTGGCCAGCGGCGAGTTATGGCGAATCGCCGCGCTGCTGCTGTTTTGGTTTTATGTTGCCTGGTCGGTGTGGTTGCTGTTTTTCGTGCCGCTGCTTTCAGTCGCTGAGTGGATGGGGTTTGAATGGAATCCGCTAAGACAGGACATTCCTTTCTGGTTCAATATCGCCTATCAGACATTGACGCAAATCAGTGAAATCATCATCGCGCCGATTACAATGCTTGGCTTCACGCTGCTTTATCTGGACAGCCGAGTCCGCAAGGAAGGTTTTGACATTGAGTTGATGGCGAATCGTTTGTTACCGCCGACACAGGAAATGATGCAACAGTCATTACAACCACGACCTGTATTCATAAACTCGCCAGTAACTGTGGCGGCTTCTTCCTTCCCGTCAATTCTTGGGCTGAACGATTACACGCGAATCCACCAGACGCCGATTGAGCCGGAAACGCCAATCACCGAACAGGCCGCCGAGTTTTTGGACGAACCATTCCCTGAATTTGTCCCTGAGTTTGTCGTCGAGCAAATAGCGGCTGAGCCAATTGAACAGACAAAACCTGTGGCCGAACAGCCGAAAGAAACTCAGGCCGCAAGCACACAACGGCAGTGTCGTTGGTGCGGCACTCCGTCAGGCGACGAAGACAGATTTTGTCGAGTTTGCGGCTCGGTGTTTTAAGTGAAGATGAAAAACACTTTGATTCAAAACCCGCCTGGATTTTTGACCGCCATTCTTTTGCTCTGGCTGATGGCGTGGAGCGTGCCTGCTTTTGCGGCTTCGTCTGTAAAGGAATACGCCGAACGACTGGCCAGCGCCGAACAACTGACCGACCAGTTGATAGACGGCGAACCCAAAGGTTCGGAAATCATCGCCGCGATGAATTCGATTAAACAGTTGATCCCGATTCAGGAAGACATAGAACTCGACGGCCAGACCATCCGCACCAACAATTCCTGGCTGCACGAAGCCATCGGGCTGGTTATCAAAAACGCTTACGGCGACGAAGAGCAGACCCGCTCCATGCTGATTGAAATCGCCGACAGGCTTTTGCTGCTGGAACAAAGCGTCAACACTTCACTAAACGTTTCGGCCGATAACGCCGCAAAGGATCAGCAGGTTCAGCTTGAAAAAATTCTGACGCGAAGTGAATACCTGCCCGAAGAGCAAAAAGAATCAATCATCAAAAAATGGTGGAAGCGCGTTTGGAAGAAAATAGAAGAGTTGCTGCTGAAACTTTTCGGCGGGCGAAGCTCGCCAGCCGGGAACCTGGGCACAGGCTCGGCCAACTTCGTCAGAATTGCCGTGACGCTGATTTTGCTGGCGGCGGCATCAATCGGCGTGGTCAAGCTGTTGCGACGATTGCGACGCAGGAAAAAGAAAGACGATAAAACACGCGAGGTGCTGGGCGAAGAATTGCCAGATGACGCCACGGCTGCCGATTTGCTGGCCAACGCCAAAGAGTTGGCGCGTGCGGGCGATTTTCGCAGCGCCATTCGCAGAGCCTATATCGCCATGCTGTGCGATCTGGAACAGCGCGGCAAAGTCCAACTGCATCGCTCGAAAACCAACCGGGATTATCTGGACGAACTGAAACCGCAACAATCGCTTTACCCGACTTTTTCGGTCATGACCGGAGCTTTTGAGCACATCTGGTACGGCCAGGAACCAGCGACTGAATCCGAATACAACGACTTTCTGACGCTTTATCAAGAAACAGTCAGGTAATAATTATGCGTCGTTATCTGGGCATCATCATCGGCATTGTTTTAGCGTTGGGCGTAATCATCGCACTCAGCGCGGCTGGCAATCTGGAGTTCGACCGCCCGCCTGAAAACGAACGAGAGCCGATTCGTTCCAGCTACAATCCCGGCCCAACCGGCACTCGCGCGTTTTATCAACTGCTGGAAGAATCGGGAACGCCTGTCGTGCGGTTGCGCGAAGATTTCAAATCGCTGGCTGTCAAAGCTCCGAAAGCCTTACTGATAATCATCGGGCCATTCAATCCGAACACGGATATTCCATACGAAGACGCGCTGGCTTTGCAAAAATGGATTGCTGACGGAGGCAATGCGCTGATCGTCAGCCGATACCCACAATCGCAATTTGGCGACCCGATGGTGCAATCAAAAGTCGAGGGTGAAAACCTGCCCTGGGAAAGCCTGTCTGAAACTCTGGCTGACCCCAGCAGCGAGAGCCTGATCGCCCAGCCAACCGAACTGACACGCAACTTGCACGGCCTGACCCTGTCGGTGCTGGCCGCGCGAATCAGATTCGAGTTGCCTGAAATTGAAGAAGAGGAAGATAGTGAACCGTCTACTCCGGCAGCCACTGCAACGCCGCCGCCGCCTCCGGCTCAATCGCCAGAGGAATCAGCGGAAGCGCCAGCCAAAGAAAAGTGCGAGCCGTTTCTTTATGCGCCGGTCATTCATTTAGGAGACAAAAAAGGCGCAGTGCTCGCCGATTTCCGCTACTGCGAAGGCCGTCTGATATTCCTCTCCGACCCTTTTGTGATTGCCAACAACGGCATTGCGCGGGGAGCAAACCTGACGCTGGCTATGAATTTGGTGCGTGCGCTGAGTAAAGGCGAAAACGGCCAACAGCGAAAAATCTTCTTCGACGAGTTCCATCACGGCTACCGTTCGCAAATTAATCCGCTGGTGAATTATGTTCGCGGAACACCTGTGCCGTGGCTGCTGGTGCAAGGGCTGCTGCTAAGCCTGCTGATTGTCTTCAGCGTCGGCAAACGTTTTGCGCGCCCGCTGCCTATGCCACAGGTTGACCGCCATTCGCCGCTGGAATTTGTCGGCTCAATGGCAAACCTGCAACAAGTAGCCCAGGCACGCGATCTGGCGCTGGAAAACATCTACCCTCGATTCAAGGCAACGCTTTGCCGCCGACTAGGTTTATCTTCCAGAGCCAAAACCGAAGACATCGTCGCCAGCTTACGCCGTCAAAATTTGCCGATTGATGAAATTGAAATCCGCCAGACGCTGAGCGATGCTGAAGTAACGTTGAATGGAGAGAAAATTGATGACGCTCAGTTGGTCAAGCTGGTGGGAAGAATGCGCAGCATACTGGCGCGGCTAAAAAGGTAATCCGGACAGAAAAATAGACAGGATTTACAAGATTGGACAAGATGAAACTAACAACTGCTTATCATCCTGTTGAATCCTGTAAATCCTGTCTAAATTTTTCGCTCCTCAATCTAGCCTTCCGATTCGTCAACAACCTTTTCCGCAATTTTCTCGCGGTGATAGTTGGCGTCACCGAAAAGAATCTCAGAAGACTTGGCTCGTTTGTAGAAAAGCTGGATGTTGTGTTCCCACGTGAAACCGATGCCACCGTGCAATTGCACTCCGCGATTGCCGACTTCGCGCGCAGCGTCTGAAGCGTAGCCTTTCGCCACCGACACAGCCAGCTTGGCCGCCGGATCGTTTTCCGCCACCGTCCACGCCGCAAAGTAAGTCGCCGACCGCGCGCTTTCAGCGAAGTTGAACATATCGGCGCATTGATGCTGGACAGCCTGATAAATGCCAATGGGTTTGCCGAACTGCAGCCGGGTCTTGGCGTATTCAACCGTCGTATCCAGCGTCCAGACCATTCCGCCAAGCATTTCAGCGCACAACGCAACCGTGGCCACATCGGTCGCGTCTTCGATGGCTTCTTTGGTTTTCGTCGTGAAAGCCAACGCGCTCGATTCCGGCACTGCTACGTTGTCGAACTCAACGGTGTAAAGCTTGCGCGTTGCATCAATCGCCGGAGTTTCGGTGATCGTTACTCCAACCGAGCCGCGTTCAACCGGTAGCAAAACCAGATCAGCGTCATCACGGGCTACGACGATGATGACATCGGCGACAGCCGCGTCGCTAACGTAATGTTTCGCTCCGTGCAGCCGATATTCCTTGCCGTCTTTATTCGCAGCCAACATCACGGCATCGGGATTCCATTCGCCGGTTTCTTCCAGCAAAGCCACCGTCGCTTTCATCTCACCCGCCGCGATTGGTTCCAGGTATTGTTTGCGTTGGCCTTCGTTGCCCGCGCGTTCGATCAAGCTGGCAGCCCACAACGTAGAGATAAACGGGCCAGGCAAACAGGCTCTGCCCATTTCTTCGGTGACGGCGATCAGATCAACCAGACTCAAACCAAGCCCGCCGTACTCTTCGGGAATGGTCAAACCCGTGAAACCCTGATCGGCCATTTCGCGCCAGAGCTTTTCATCAAACGCCGTTTCCGAAGCCATCAATTCGCGCACGCGCTCCGGTTTGCATTCACGCGAAAAGAAATCACGCGCCGATTGTTGAAGAAGTTTTTGTGCTTTTGTCAGATCGAAATCCATAGTAGTTCACCGCCAGGCGACGCTCTTTGGAGTGCTGCGGCTCGACGCAGCTTTGCTTTCTCAAGTCGGGTATCCAATTGCCCGGGAATTTTCAGTTGAGAACACAAAGCGTTGCCGAGCCAACGCACTCCAAAGGCTTCGCCGATTTAGTAGCTTTTGGGTAAGCCAAGCACGCGCTCAGCGACAATATTGCGTTGTATTTCACTGGTTCCGGCTTCGATGGTGTTGGCGCGGGTGCGAAGGAAATCGTAAATCCACTTGCCTCCGTCAAAGCCATGCAGTTGCGCCACCGGCCCCAGCGTTTCCATCGCAATCTGCTGGAATCGTTGGTTGTATTCGCTCCATTGCAATTTCAGGATGGAGTTTTCCGCCCCCGGCACGCTCTGGTTTTGCATCTTGCTCAGCGCGCGAGTGTTCGTCAGGCGAAAGATTTCCAGCTCCATAAACGACTGCGCCAGCTTTTGACGAATGACAGGGTCTTTGCTGACTGGCTTGCCGTTGCGTTTCATCTGCCGCGCGTGAGCGATCAACTGATCGTAGTTTCGTTTGAACGCGACATAAGTCCCAGTTCCCAAATGCGCGCGTTCGTTCATCAACGTTGTAATCGCCGTTTGCCAGCCTTTGTTGATTTCTCCCAGCACGTTGGCCGCCGGCACGCGAACGTTGTCGAAAAAGACTTCGTTGAAACTGGCGTCGCCGTTCATCTGCTTCAATGGCCGCACGTCAACTCCGGGCGAGTGCATGTCTACCAACAACGCCGTGATGCCTTTGTGTTTCGGCACATTCGGATCCGTGCGAACCAACAGCAAACACCAGTCGGCAACGTGCGCCAGCGAAGTCCAAATCTTCTGGCCGTTGACGATGAAATCATCGCCGTCCATCGTCGCTTTGGTAGCCAGCCCGGCTACGTCGGAACCGGCGTTGGGTTCTGAAAATCCCTGACACCAGATTTCTTCGCAGGAAAGAATCTTCGTCAGGTAACGATTCTTTTGCTCAGGCGTGCCGACCGCAATGATCGTCGGCCCGATCAAAGACATGCCCAGCACGTTGATCAGCGGTGGAGCTTCGGCGCGCGCCCACTCTTCGCTGAAGATGGCTTGTTCAATCAACTTGGCTCCGCGACCGCCGTATTCTTTCGGCCACGAAATGCCTGTCCAACCGGCGTCAAAAACTTTCCGCTGCCACGCGCGCAAGAAATTGAAGTACTCGCCTTTTTCTTCTTCACTGGTTGCGCCGGGGAACGGCTCCGGCACATTCGCCGCCAGCCACGCGCGCAACTCATCACGAAACTGTAATTCTTCTGGTGTTAGATTTAAGTCCATAAGTTTCCTCGTTTTTATCCACGAAGAGCACGAAGAAACACGAAGCATAGTTTTTCTTCGTGCTTCTTCGTGTACTTCGTGGATGAGTTAATCGTTGTGCTCTGTCGCCTCAAACAGTAACTCGGCCACGTCCATCACCTTCACGTCACGTTCGCCGCGTTTGGCATTGATGCCGTCTTCCAGCATCGTCATGCAAAACGGGCAGCCGACGGCGACGACATCCGCGCCGGTTTCCAATGCCTGCCGAGCGCGTTCCTGATTGACTCGTTTGTCTTTCGGCTCTTCGACAAAGCTCATTCCGCCACCGCCGCCACAGCAAAAACCTTGCTCGCGGTTCATCTGCATTTCAACGGATTTCTGCGAAGACAACTGAACCAATTGCCGAGGTGCATCGGTAACTCCGTTGTGCCGACCCAGATAACACGGATCGTGAAAGGTGACGGTCTTGTCAGTTTTGCTGACCGATGAAAGCTTGCCTTCGTCAACCAGCTTCGCCAGAAATTCGCTGTGGTGAAAGACTTCGTAACTGCCGCCGAACTGCGGGTATTCGTTGCGGAAAGTGTTGAAGCAGTGCGGACAGGAAGTGACGATCTTTTTGACGCCGTATCCGTTCAAGGTTTCGACGTTGTCTTTGGCCATCATCTCGAACAGGAATTCGTTGCCAATGCGCCGAGCCGGATCGCCTGTGCATTTTTCTTCGCGGCCAAGAATCGCAAATTTGACTCCAGCTTTTTCCAGCAGTTGCGCCGTCGCGCGAACGACTTTCTGATTGCGTTCGATCAAAGCGCCGCCGCAACCAATCCAGAAGAGAACTTCAGCATCACGCGAATCAGCAATGTTCTTGACGTTCAATCCGTCAGCCCAATCCAACCGCGTCGCCTGAGTCCCTCTGAAAGGATGCTGCCGCGATTCCAGCGAAGTCATCGCTTCCTGCATTGTTTCGGGGAAATCGGATTCTTCCATCACCAGGAAGCGGCGCATATCCACGATCTTCGGCATCTGTTCGATGAACACCGGGCAGGCTTCCATACAGGCTCCGCATGTCGTGCATTGCCACAGAGCGTCAGGCGAAGTCGCAGGAACCGCGCCAATGATTGCGGATTGCGAATTGCGGATTGCGGATTCGCTCCGCATCAAGCCACGTAAATCCAAAATGATGTCGCGGGGG
>JAGNMH010000105.1 GCA_017991275.1 Acidobacteriota bacterium | reverse complement strand
CAACACCAACAGCTTTTCTGCTGAATTCGGCCACGCAGCGGGCGGAACGATCAACGTCGTCACCAAATCCGGCACCAACGATTTCCATGGAACCGCTTTTGAGTTTTTCCGTGACGCTTCGCTCAATGCCAAACGTCCGAACTTTATCGCTGCCCGCAACGGTCTGGTTCCGGTCAAAGAGCCGTATCATTTCCATCAATTCGGCGGCAACATCGGCGGCCCGGTCAAAAAAGACCGCGCATTTTTCTTCTTTAACTACGACGGTCAACGAAATACTCGCCCGATCACAATGTCACTGGGACAGGTTGCGCCGACAGATGCCGCTTCACAAAAAGGGCTTCAACTTCTGACGCCTTTTGTTCAGAACTACACGTTGGGCTTTGACCAGGACGTGTACCTGGCCAAATTCGATTGGCAGATTGGCGCTGAAAATCGGTTGAGCTTCCGTTACAACGGCCAGCGTTTCACGGGTCGCAACCTGGAAAACAGCGGCTCGACCAGCGCGCAGGAACACAGCGGCAACAGCAACGTCAAAACCAACGCTTATGCCGTGCAGTTCAATACTTCGTTCACGCCCAGGCTGCTGAACGAATTACGCGCTTTGGTGGCTTACGACGAAGAGCCAGGTGCTGCCAACACCGACAACGCCGAAGGCAACATTCTGCAGGGCGGCACGACTGCGCTGGTCATCGGTCGCAACAGCTTCAGCCCGCGTTACACCAACGAAGACAAATATCAACTGGTGGACAACGTCTCGTACTTTGCAGGCAAACACAGTCTGAAAGGCGGCGTTGATGTCATCATCGAAAAGATCGAGAACTTCTTTCCCGGAAATTTCGGTGGACGTTATTTCTTCCAGTCTACGAATGGTTATGCCGAATACGCCAACCACCTGGACGCAACCAGCACAGGTTATCGCCGGGTGACCCGTTACCAGCAATCGTTTGCGGGCGACGGGACGACCGGAGCGCTGACTCAGCCGAACTTCAACGAGTATGGCTTTTTCGTTCAGGACGACTGGCGCGCGCTGAGCAAGCTGAATATCAATCTGGGCTTGCGATACGACATTCAACGCATGAAGCGGCCACCGGCATTCAACCCAAGCGCCTCACTGGCAGCAGCTGGTCTGAGCACGACGCAATTTAACAACGACCTGAACAACCTGGCACCGCGCATAGGTCTGGCCTGGAATCCAAAAGATCGTCTGGTCATTCGCGCGGCTTATGGTTTGTTTTTCGGACGCACACCGGCGATTGCCCTTGGCACTGCTCATTCAAACAACGGCATTAACGTCATAGGCGTGACGCTGAGCAACGTCCAATTACCGTTCGTTTATCCGAACCGCTTTGCCAACCTGGACGCGATTCGCGCTCTGGGCGGAACGCTGGCGGTGCCGGACATTTTCATCTTCGACAAAAATTACCAGCAGCCTTACACGCAGCAAGGCAACTTCGGATTTGAATACGGTTTGACGCGCGATGTCGCAGTCGGAGCGACCTACCTTTACGTCAAAGGCACCAATCTTTCTCGCACGCGTGATTTGAACCTGGGAGCGCCCGTGGCCGCCACGATTCCTGTCACCGGCGGACCAACCCTGACCTTCCTCCGTCATCCTGGGGCGACAGCGCCGACTCGTCCAATTGCAGGTTTCGGTCGAATCAGCCAGTTCGAAGGTTCGGCTGATTCGACTTACAACGCGCTGGCTTTGACGATGAAGAAGCGTTTTTCGAAGAGCTTTTCGGTGGATGCTTCTTACACCTGGTCGAAAGTGCTGGATAACACTCCCGATCAAACTTCGGTTGTGGTCGGTGGCGGCGACGACGCGAAACAGGCCCAAGGAAGCTTTTTACTCAGCGATGATCGCGGCGTAGGCGGTTCAGACGTTCCGCATCGCTTTGTGCTGAACAGTGTTTGGGCACCGGATTATGCCAAAGGTTTGAAAGGCGCGCCGCGCTTTTTCCTGCATGGCTGGGAGGTCGCGGGAATTTTGCAGGTCAGTTCGAACATTCCGCTCAACGAAGTTCTGGGCGCTGATTTGAACAACGACGGCAACAACCGCACGGATCGTTCACCGACAGTCGGACGCAATACAATTCGCGGCGACCGTATCGAAACGGTTGACCTGCGCGTGACCAAAAGCTTCGGAATCAGGGAAGACAAAATTCGAGTGCAGTTGATCGGCGAGTTGTTCAACGCCTTCAATCACTTGAATTACGGCAGCACTCTGGGCGGAGCTTATTTGCAAACCACACGCTACCGCGTCAACGGAATCAACACAGCGACTGCAAACCTGACGCTGCGTACCGATTTCCTTGACCCGCGCAGCGTTCCGAACGACGGCCAACGCATCGGCCAGTTGGCGCTGAAGATCGCCTTCTAAAAGCAAAAGCCGACAACCCATTAAAAACAAACAGCCCGCGCAATGGTTAAAACTATTGCGCGGGCTGTTTGCTTACAGTCTGTTCAATTTACCTATTCTTCAAATTCCGACTCTTCAGCCGCGTCGGTGTAGCTTTCAAAGTCGAGCCTGTAACCATCAGGATCAGTCATTGAAATCACCCACATCCCATTGCCGACAAATGGTTTGGAAGCCTGAATCCCTCGCGATTTGATTTCGCGGTAAATTGCCAGAGCATCTTCGCAAATGAAGCAGATCGAAACTCCGACGCCCAGCTTTTCCGCCGGGGTGTTGGCGTGATGCCCTTGCTTACAAAATTCTTGCAGCATCAAGGCTGCATCACCAATTTCCAGCCAGCACCAGCGCAGCTTGCCGTCTTCAATCCACTGTTTGGTCATTCGGAAGCCGAGTCCTTCGACATAAAAGCGCACTGAGGCTTCGATGTTTGACACGCCGAAAAACGGCACGGCTTGTTTGATGTTGGTTTGTTCGCTCATGGCTCCAACTTCCTCAAAGCATGAGGGGGTTATGGTTGAATTTGAGGTTTTGGCAGGCGGAACCAAAACCTGGTTCCACCTGTTTCGCGTGGCGAATGCCCGATTTCGCCTTTCCAGTGTTTGACGGTGATGCGACAGAAATAAAGCCCAAGACCGATTTTTCCTTTGCCTTTCTTTCCCTGTGCGAATTTCTGAAACAGTGTCGGGGCGACTTCGGGCGGAATGCCTGCCCCTTCGTCGTCAATCGTCACCAGAACTTTATCGCCTTCGTCGTGGCAGCCGACTGTCACTGTGGAATTGACCGGACTGTATCTGAGCGCGTTCTCGACCAAATTCGACATCACTCTTTCCAACCGTGATTTTTCACCCACAACCTTCCAGCTTTGCTTCAGGACAAGATTCGGGTCAAGTTGCAGTTTGACCTGATTCAGGGATGCGGCAGGTTCCAGCGACTCGATCACTTCGCGGGCAGTTTGAGCCGCGTCAGGAGCGTCATCAGGGTCAACGCTGAAACTTCTGGCGGATTCGACCTCCGCGGAAAAAGCCTGAAGAATTTCGCGTATCAGCGCTTCCTGTTTGTTCGCCTGCCGAAGCCCAATTTCCAGATACTTGCGGCCTTGTTCTGAAATCGGTTCGCCCGCCAGCAACTCGTAACCGCCTTTGATTCCCATCAGCGGCCCCGCCAGGTCGTGAATGATGCAATGCAGCAGAACTTCTTTCTTCTGAATTTCTTTGGTCAGCCGCTGATAACTCAGGCTCAGTTCGTTGCCTTTTTGCTGCATCAGGCGTTGCTGTTTTTCTTTGGTGGTCGCATCCAGCAACAACGCGCAATCACCTTCTGCCGTTGGGAAAAGGTGAACATCGGCTGGCCGCCCGTTATCGGTTTGCATGCAGGATAGAACCAATTCCTGCCCGGCAAGCGGAAACAACCCTTCCAGAAAAAAAACCTGCTCGCCGACAGGTTGTCCGACGCTTAAACCGGAAATTCCATAAGCTGAAATATCTCCGCCCCAATCAAGCAAATGCCCGCTTGGATTCACCAACAAAAATGCAGGCGAGCGTTCCCCAGTGGTCAGTCCAAACAAGTGCTTGGACACAGGATCAGGTAATTCGGCCATCCGAGCCTCCAAATGAATTAGATCAAGTTCCGGGGAGTTACTTCAGAGCAGTTCATTTACCGCAAATTTTTTCCGCGAGGAGTTTGAAGGATTCTTCGACGCCTTCGCCGGTTTTGGCGCTGGCTTTGATGACGTTCCAGCCAGCCGTTTGGCAATCGGCAATAGCCTGATCGTCAATTTCCCACTCGGCAATCAAATCGTTTTTGTTGGCGATGAAGACAAATGGAATATCGCCTACGCTGTCAGCCACTCGCTGGCGGAGCATGCGCGCTGTTTCCAGCGTGCTCAGCCGAGTGCCATCGGCAACCAGCAAATAACCTGATGCTCCGCGCAGGAAATCCATGCTGACTTTTTGGAATTCGTCTTCGCCCGCCAAGTCCCAAACAATCAAATTGATTTCCTGGTCGCCCAGCGTGACAGCTTTCTTGTCCACCTTTACTCCGACTGTTGTCAGGTACTGGTCGGAGTAAATGCTTTTGACAAAGCGCGAAACCAGACTGGTTTTGCCGACCGCAAACGCACCAAGCAGACAAACTTTCTTCTGAATCATCTGGGGTTCTCCTGCTTTTGTGCTTGTCGCGGGTCAAGCAGTGAAACTTTGAAAGACACGCTGCGATTGAATTGTTTGTCGGCTTCGCTGGTCTCAGCACGAACAGGTTGCATTGAACCTACGCCGACAGCGGTCAAGGAGTTAGCGGGGAGTTGTTTGGAGGGAAGCAAAGTCAGAACCTTGTCAGCACGTTGGCGGCTTAAAGCCAGGTTGGTTGCATCGTCACCTTCGGTGTCGGTGTGACCGATTAATTCAATGTGAAGCTGGCGGTTTACAGTCGGAACCAGTGTCGCCAGTTTTTGAATATCGGCAATCAGAGTTCGCATATTTTCATTCTGGCCTGGGGCGATTTGAGTGCCGCCGGAAATAAAACGAATAACTTGCTGTTCGATCCTCTGACTTAACAGTTCAGGCTCTTTCAAATCCGCGTCAATCAGATTTTGGTCGTCGAACCTGACCACGCCAGGCAGCGCGCGCGCCATCCGCCTGGCTTCGGTAATCCAATCATGATTGGCAGCGCCGCTGGCAGTCAGAGTTCCGTCGGCAAATGTCAGTTCAACTGTTGAAGGAGCATCCAGCAAGCTTTTGGCACGAGTCACAACAAATTTCCCATCCAAAGCCTGATACGGTTCCCAGTGTGAAATCACCGAAGCCGGATCAATCGGAGTTTCGTTTTTCAGAATCGCCATTGGATCGGCAGCCAGCGGATCGCGCAAACCTGAAATGAATCGTTTGCCGCCTTCCTTGCCCGTTTCGGCGACAACGACGCCTGGTTCATTTTTCAGCCGTCCAAGATAAGCATTCCACCGCCGGGCATCGCGCCACGCGAAAAAGCCCCAGACACCTAAACCAATGACAACAGCCGCCAGCAGCAGCCACAAATAAGCCGGAACCTTGAATTGCGCGGGTTCAGTTCGGCCTTGATACTGGGATTGCAGGCATTCTTCCAGCCGAGGCCGAGCGCCTTCAAATTCAGACGAATCGCCGTTGAAAGATTCAAAAGCTTCGCGCTGTTCGATATGAATTGCTTCCAGAGCCGGAGCAAAAAAATCGTTTCGCAGAGTTTCAGGAGCTTCACCGCGAATAACCACAGCCAGCACGGCATGCGGGCCTGATTCAAACCAGACTTCGCGGTCGCCCATATCCAGAGTGTCAATCTGTTGATCAGTCGAACCAAACGAATCCCGCGCAAAGTTGCCTATGGCCACCTGCATTGCAGTCAGCATGCCTGAAACAATGTCGGCGTCTTTTGTAATCGTCGGGTCAGAGGCCACATGTTGCAGCAGCAACCCTGTCTGCTTATGAATCAGGAAAACCTGTTCGGAGCGGTAAACCAAAGTGTGGTAAAGCACGACTTCGGCAAAGGACTTGCCGGTTCTTAGGGCTTCGACGCGCCATTTCGTCCCCTGCCAGGACAAACTGTGTTTCAGCGCCTGGTCAATGGTTTGGACAAAACCGCTTAAGGCAATTGCGATGGCTCGGCGAATGGCTGGCCCCATCAGCGGCGAGATGGCTTCGGCCACGGGGCGCGGGTCTTTCCTTATCGAATGGTGAAAAGCGGTGACAATGGTCGGAGCCAGCGCATCAGTCAACGCGTCGTCCTGGGCATTGCGAAGCCGTATGGCTTCAGGCAGTGGGCGGCTCAATTCGCGTGCGCGAACTCGCGGATTATTCAACCGCTCAAGAATGTTGCTGAGCTGAATGTGTTCCGGTTCCAACAACAATCGGCGCAGTTCCGCCATCGCCTCAGCCTCATCCTGTTTAGGTCCGACTGCTGATTCGTTTAACTGAAGAATATCGTCTTCTTCAAAATCAGCCCCAACAGGCGCGGCAGGAGGCACGGATTTGTTTGGAACTATTCGCAACGGAGATTCGGTCATAAAGCATTGCGGATTGCGGATTCAAATTGCGGGTTTGCAGGCATCGGCTTTCTCAAGCTTCCGCCCGCAGTCCGCAATCCATAACCGCAATCAAGAATTATTCTTCGCCTGGAAGCTTGAATTCATTATTTAGACGCATCGCCAACTCAGTGAACAGATTGGACAGCGCCACCCGATCTGTTTTGTCATTCCTAAGTTCACGGGATTCGCGTTGCAATGCCACCGACAGATCGTCGTGCTTGAGCCTGATTTCGTCAGCCAGGCTTTTGGCTTGATCCAGAATCTGCTGGCGCAATTCGCGCTGAGCCTGAGAGCTTTGCTCGTCCAGCGCGTTGATCTTGTTGGTCAGCGAACGCGAAGTGTCGCGCAGTTCGCGTGTGGTTTCTTCGGTCGCCTGTGTGCGTTGCTGGTTTTCCGACCTCAGTCTGTCGCCCAGCGCGCCGATTTCCTGCTTGATAAAAGCTTCCAGCGAATCGAAACGGCGGCGAGCGTCTTCGCGCGCATCGGCGGCTTCTTTCATCAGCCTTTCTTCCAATCGTCCAAATCGGCGTTCGTATTCACGCATTTGAGCGCCAAATAGAATGTCTCGAATTTTTTCGATGTTGCCTGAGCCTGCCACTTCCTGGACGGCGGCGGCGCTGATATTTTGATTGGCGGCGGACTGGTGATGATCGGCAGTTGGCATGGGAATCACTTCAGCAGCATTCATGGTGTCTTACTCCTTATCACGTAATTTCATGAGGCTTTTGGGGCAGCCTGTGCTTCTTTTTCTGTGATTATTTGAACCGTAAGAGATTGGGGATGTTACTCTCTGACGACCAAAGCATACTTGATGCAGTTCATTAACTGCAACGTTCGATGAGGTGAATTTTGATGGCGGAACAATCCATGACAATCCTTGGTTTTGATATTGGCGGAACCAAAACTGCCATCATCGAAGGCACGCGCCATGCCGAAATTCTGCAACGCGAAGAGATTCCAACTGAAGCTCGCCTGCCATTTGTCGCAGCCTTTCCGCGAATCGTCGCCACGGCAAAACAAGTAATCAAAAATTCCTCTGACGCTGGCCGAAAAGCCTCCGCCATCAGCGTTTCAATCGGCGGCCCTTTGCGAATCAGCGAGGGTATTCTGATTGACCCGCCGCATCTGCCTGGCTGGCACGGTGTTTATCTGAAAACTGCGCTGGAGATCGAATTTCCCGGCCTGCCGGTTTTCATTGAACATGACGGTAACGCAGGCGCGCTGGCGGAATTTCACTTCGGAGCCGGGCAAGGAAAAATTGGGCTTCGTCATCTGATCTTTCTGACTTTCGGCACAGGGCTGGGAGCCGGACTGATCGTCAACGGTCAAGTCTTGCACGGAGCAACCGACACCGCTGGCGAAGTCGGCCATTTGCGACTGGCCTGGTCGGGGCCTATCGGGTTTGGGAAAGCCGGTTCGTGGGAAGGTTTTGCTTCCGGGCAAGGTTTGGTCGAACTGGCCGCAATGATGTTTCCGCAACGTTGGACTCAGACAACACCAATCCGCGAAGTCGTCGAATGCATGTTGGCCGACGCCCCTGACGCTCTGGCAGTCGCCGCCGAAGCCGGAAAATGGATGGGACGCGGAATGGCTTTGTTGGTGGATACGCTGAATCCGCAAATGATCGTGCTGGGTTCGCTGGCTGTGGTCCTGGGCGACAGAGTGCTGGAACCTGCGCGGCGCGCAATGGCCGAAGAGGCTCTGCCGCAAGCCGCAGCGGCTTGCGAAATAGTTCCGGCCAAGCTGGGCAAGCGAATCGGCGACGTTGCGGCATTGATGGCCGCCTTGTACGATGCGCGCTCATAAACAACCGCTATGGAATTACCTATCTTCAACGACAATTTGAAATCGTCAGGGTCGTGGTCTGCGACGCTGGCGACTGAGCAGGAAAACTGGAAACTGACCGGTGCTTCGTCGGAACAATTGCGCGAATACCAAATCGAACATTTGCTGCGGCGTTCCGGCGGACTTCAACCAGAGAGGTTGCTGGCAGCGGCTGTCAAGGTCTCAAGCTGGGCCGCTGAACCCGAAGCTAAATTAAGCCCGGACCGGTTGATGGAGTTGCACGAAACTTTGACGGGCGCAAAAGCTGAACTGCGAAAAACCGAACCGCGTCCGCTGAACGAAATGCACGATCCGACTCCGGCAATTTTATTGCCGAAGATGATTGATATGGCTTTCGACTGGTTTTCTACTGAAAGCTTCGCCGAACTTCATGCCGTCGAACAAGCTTCGGTGGTCTATCTGCGACTGCTGGACATGCATCCGTTTACAAATGCGATGGAGCCAGCGGCGATGTTGGCCGCCAGCTTTTACACCGAACGCGCAGGTTTGCCCCCGCTGGTGGTACTGTCCGACGACATCACTAAAGCCAGATTCGCCCAGGCGTTTGAAGCCGCATTCAGAATGCTGACACAGCCGCTGGTCGAGTTGTTTGCTGAAATGTTGCGAAAGACTATGCAGCACCGATAGCGGCTTGGGTGGTTTATGAAACGACAAGGCGAGCCGCTGCCGCTCGAAGTTCAACAACTGCTCGCGCCTTTTTTTCCCGGCTTTGACCTGAGCCGGGTTCGCATTTTTGAAGGCATCCCGCGTTACGTTTCAATCGCCGCCGCCGCCGAACCGATTGGCTACACAGACCGAAATCGAATTTACTTCGCGCCCGGAGCTTACAGAATTGACACCCCGGAAGGCTTAGCGCTAATCGCTCACGAAGTTGTTCATTGCCGTCAGTATCACGAACTTGGCAAATGGAAATTCCGTGCGAAGTACTTGTCGTCTTACTTCCAAAATCGCTGGCGCGGGATGAATGACAAAGTCGCTTACGCACAGATTCCCTTCGAAATCGAAGCTCGCGAAGTCGAACGAAAAGTTCTTTCAGCGCTGTTTCGTTTGCAATCCGAGCTTTTGCCGATTGAATGACAGCGGGAATTAACCATTAGCCATTGCGACCAGTGCGGTACAGGGAGCGGTAGCGACCTGGTTCTTCCGCGTGGCACAAATTCGTAAGCGCCGAGTCGCTACCGCTCCTCGTACCGCATCAGCGGCCAGACGCACAGAAGTGAAGACGGCAATTGCTAATTTTCAAACAGACATTCACTCAATAATGAAATCCTCCGAAACAATTTTGAACCTGCTGCCTGAAGCCCTGAACCGGTTGGCCGAATGGCAGTCGCGCTGGCACGAATACGAAGTTGACGAAACTCTGCGACTGCCTGAAGACAAAGCCAGTGCAGTATTGGCTGAGCTGGTTGACCGGCTTGGCGACAATTATCCGTTTTGGCATCCCAGCTACGCAGGCCAGATGCTGAAACCGCCGCACGCCATAGCTTCGATGGCGTATTTCATCGCTCAGCAAATCAATCCGAACAACCACGCGCTGGACGGCGGCCCGGCTACGGCCAAAATGGAAATCGAAGTCGTCGCCGACATGGCGCGGATGTTCGGTTACGAAAACCATCTGGGGCATCTGACTTCCAGCGGAACCGTCGCCAATCTTGAAGCTTTGTGGGTGGCGCGTTCGCTGCATCCGACAAAGGCCGTTGCCTTTTCCGCCGAAGCCCATTACACCCACAGTCGAATGTGCGAAGTCATCGGCGCGCGAACCGTTGAAATTGCTGTTGATAGTCGTGGGCGAATTGACTTGGATGATCTGCGCGCGAAGCTGAAAACCGGCGACATCGGAACTGTTGTGATGACTTCGGGAACGACGGCGCTGGGCGCGGTTGACCCAATTGACGAAGCGGTCAAGCTCCGCAGCGAATTCGATTTCCGCATTCACGTGGACGGAGCTTACGGCGGATTTTTCAAACTGCTGGCCGATGCTGACCTGCTTGGCGCTGAAGCCAACGCCGCGTTCAAAGCCATCGCCGAATCCGACAGCGTAGTCGTTGATCCGCACAAACACGGTTTGCAACCTTATGGATGCGGCTCAGTACTGTTCCGCGATCCAGGCGTCGGGCGGTTTTACAAACACGATTCGCCGTACACCTATTTCACCTCGAACGAATTACATCTGGGCGAAATCAGTCTGGAATGTTCACGCGCCGGAGCCGCTGCGGCTGCGCTGTGGGCGACGCTGAAATGCTTTCCGCTGGCGGCTGATGGACTGGGCGCGATTCTGCAAAAGACTCGCGCGGCAGCAGTTCGCTGGTCGAAACTGATTGAAGACAGCGAGAAACTGCGACTGGTTTTGCCGCCG
>JAGNMH010000802.1 GCA_017991275.1 Acidobacteriota bacterium | reverse complement strand
CTTGTGCAGCACTTCCAGGGATTCATCGTAACGTCGCGCCAGATAAAGAATTTGACCTAACCTTGCATTCAGGCCAAGTGAGATAGGATCAAGCTCACACGCTCGTCTGGCAGCCACGATTGCTGGTTCAAACTGTCCTGTGTAAGCCAGCAAAAAGGAATAACCGGAAAGCGTACGGGCCGAATTGGGGTTCATACCAATGATGCGACGAAATGAATCCGCTGCTCCTGCCCAATCCCATTGATCCATTTTGCAATTCGCCAGCGTGTAGTGGGCTTCCAACAAATTGCCGTCAATGGCCAATGCCCGCTCCGCCGCCGCGCGCGCTTTGGCCATGGCTTCAGGTGCAGCCATTTCGCCAACGTTCATCAAACTGCTGTAAAGATTGCCGAGTTCAGCCCATGCCAGCGCGTAATTCGGCTCGATGGCAATCGCCTGCTGAAAGCATTCCATCGCCTTTTTCCTCCGCTCTGTTGTTCCATTACCGCGAAAAAATCGCCCTTTGAGCACCAGTTCGTAAGCCTGGGAATTCACTGCGCCGTTTTTGGCCAATTGCTGCTGACTGCCTTCGGTCAGGCTTAAATGCAACTTTACGGCGACCTCGCCGACAATTTCCGTTTGCATTTGCTGCAATGCGGAAACCGGGCGGTCGAATTGCGCGCCCCATATTCGCGTCAGGTCGCGTGCATTCGTCAGCTCAACGTTTATGAAAAGCCTGTCGCCCGACTGCCGCAAACTACCGGTCAGCAAAGTGGCTACGCCCAATGCCCTTGCCACTTCGCGCAAGTTGGCATCTTTGCCTTTGTATCGAAATGATGAGCCGCGTGCTATGACTTTCACCCTGGGCAGTTGCGAAAGACTGTTGATCAAGCTTTCGCTGATACCGTCGGCAAGATACTCCACATTCGGATCCCGGTTTGAATTTGCGAAAGGCAGCACCGCAATCGAGTTGAGCGCAATCGCTCCTGTGCGATCATCCGCGTTACGAGCCGAGCGCGCGAGATAGAAAGCCCCAGCCGCCAGCGCCAGTAGGACAAGCATAAAAGCCAGCCCCAACCGTTGCCGTTTTCGCAAACCGGCTCGGTCGTCCAGCCGCTGTTTTAGAACCTTGAGGTCGGCCAACACTTCAGACATATCGGCGTAACGCCCTGCCGTGTCTTTGCACAGTGCCCGATTGACGATCCTTTCCAGTTCGCGCGGGACTGCTGGAACCAGGCGAGCAAGCGACGGCGGCTCTACATGCAAAATTTCTCTGATGATTTCGCTCAGGCTTGAGCCTGCAAAAGGCTGTCGGCGGCTGAGCATTTCGTACATCACCACGCCAAAACTGAAAACGTCAGTGCGGGCATCCACTTCTTCGCCGCGCGCTTGTTCCGGCGACATATAACCAGCCGTACCCATAATCGAACCGGCAGCGGTTAATTGAAGATTGACTTGTTCCGGTTCCGGTTGCGTTAGGCTCTCGGCTACTTCAATTCGTAATCCGGCAAGCTTGGCCAGGCCAAAATCAAGCACTTTAACCAAACCGTCCGGGCGCAACATAAAGTTCTCAGGTTTCAAATCGCGGTGAATGATCTTGGCACGGTGCGCGGCTGAGACTGCGCTGGCGATTTGCAGGGCAATGTCGAACACAGCAGAGACGCTTAAAGTTTCCTGGCTCAATCGAGAACGTAGCGTGTTGCCTTCGATAAATTCGGTCGCGATGAAATGCAGTTCGCCGTCTGCAATCGCTGCCACGCCGAATTCGTAAATTGTCAGGATGTTCGGATGATTGAGCGCCGAAGCGGCTTTGGCTTCGCGCTCAAAACGGCGGACTCGTTCGGTGTCCTGCACGTAATCGGCGGGCAGAAACTTGAGCGCGACTTTGCGATTCAGGCGCGTGTCTTCGGCCAGATAAACTTCGCCCATTCCACCTTTGCCCAACAACGACAGAATTTGATAGTGATTGAGCCGCAGCCCGTTCATTGCGCCAACCGACTCCGCCGCCAGGACTTCTGCCGCCACTTCCCAGACCGGCGCTTCCAGAAAATCGCCAGCGTATTGGTGGCCACTCAACAATCGCTCTACCGCCTGCCGCACCTCGTCGTCCGCGCAAGCCTCCGCCAGAAACGCTGCGCGCGCCGATTCCGGTCGAGTTAACGCCTCATGGAAAAGCTGTTCAACTTGTTCGTCTTGAGCCGGGGTCATGCTTTTTTGCTTCGGATAAAATTTGGCGCGCGCAGTCTAACAAACCGATCCAGCCCTCACAATTTTTTTGGACTGGCTGAGGGAGTTTCCCAGCCTTTGTCGGTTGTACTTCTGAAATCATCTTTTCAACAAAACCCCAACGGCAAAGGAGCCTTTATGCCAAAACCATCAGGAGGTTTTCTATGACTCAATCACGACGCGACTTTATGTTCGCAACCGGCGTTGCTGCCGGAGCTTTGGCGCTGCCATCGTGGATGCTCAGCGCGCAGGCCGAAGAAGCCCCGCCGGTTGATCGCGCGGCCATCGCCGACGCTGCAATGGCCGCCGCGCGCAAGGCTGGCGCGGCCTATGCCGACATCCGCATCAACCGCTATCGCAATGAAAGCATCTCCACGCGCGAGCGGCAGGTGCAGGGCGTGAATCGCAGTTACAGTTTCGGTTTCGGCGTTCGCGTTTTGTACAAAGGGGCGTGGGGCTTTGCCGCCAGCCCCATTGTCACAGCTCAGGAAGCCGGGCGCGTGGCGCGGCAAGCCGTTGAAATCGCTCGCGCCAACGCGCAGTTCCAACCGTCTCCGGTCAAGCTCACGCCCGTCGAAAAAGTCGTCGCCAAGTGGCACAACGCCTGCGAACGCGACCCATTCGATGCACCGCTCGACGACAAGATTCAATTTCTGATGAAGCTCAACGAACGCGCCTTGTCGGTCAAGGG
>JAGNMH010000104.1 GCA_017991275.1 Acidobacteriota bacterium | reverse complement strand
GTATCGCGCTTACGTCTTTGGCTTTCCAGGTTTTGCTTTTCCCATACATTCCATCTTCGGCTTTCTGATTTTTCACGGCTTGGTGTGGGCGTCGTTTCTGGTCATCGTCGGAGTCATGCTGGCGATGCGGCGACGGATGCGCGATCACGGCGCAGCAGCCTTGCAGCAATTCGCCGAAGACTTCCTGCCACTGATTCTGCTTTTCGCCATCAGCGTGACTGGGTTGATGCTGACTGCCAGCTACACTTGGATGCGCGGTTACGGTTATGAATTTTTGGCGATCCTGCACGCATTGACGGTCATCTTCACTTTGTTGTGGCTGCCCTTCGGCAAGTTCTTCCATATCTTTCAACGCCCGGCGCAATTGGGTGTCAGCTTTTATAAAGACATCGGCGCAATGGAAGAGCAGGCCAAATGCCGACGCTGCGGCGAAGCCTTCGCTTCACGCATGCACGTCGAGGATTTGATTACGGTCGAAAAGCAGTTGGGTTTTCAATACGAGATGGAAGGTTCGACGGAACATTACCAATGGATTTGCCCGAAATGCCGCCGCGCAATGCTGGCACTGGCGCAAGGAAAATTGTGGCATTCGTGAAGTCCAAATTTGCGATTTGAGATTGAATCTATGTCTGTTTTACCAGATCAACTGAATGACATCACCGACCACTTCGGCCCGCATCTGGCCTTCAATACAGGGCTGCGTCTGGCAACGGGCGTCGAGCCGGACAGGGTCGTCGAAACGCATTGCTGTTTTTGCGGCCAGCAATGCGGCATCAAGCTGAAGGTCAAAGATAACGAAGTTATAGGCTTTGAACCGTGGGAAGAGTTCCCGTTCAACAAAGGAATGCTTTGCCCGAAAGGCGTCAAACGCTACTTGCAAGGTTCGCATCCCGACCGGCTGACGACAGCCTTGCAGCGTGACACCGATTCGCCGGGCGGCTTTCGTTCAATGCCTTACGAGCAGGCGATTGAGCGCGTGGCGGCGGAAATCAGCCGGCTTCAGACGACCCACGGCAATGACGCTTTTGGCGTTTTAAGCGGCGCGAGCCTGACGACTGAAAAAGCCTATCTGATGGGCAAGTTCGCTCGTGTCGCGCTGAAGACTCCGTTCATTGATTACAACGGGCGACTCTGCATGGTCAGCGCGGCGGCGGGCAACAAGAAATCTTTCGGCATTGATCGCGCAGCCAATCCGTGGGACGACATTCTGGGCGCCGAAGTTATCTTGATTGCCGGCGCGAACGTCGCCGAATGCGCTCCGATCACAACCAATTACGTCTGGCAAGCGCGCGAACGCGGCGCAAAGGTCATTGTCGTTGACCCGCGCATCACACCCATTGCCCGCACCTGCGATTTGTTTTTGCCGATTAAACCGGGACGCGATATTGCGCTGTTCAACGGCATCCTGCATTTGATGGTCGAAAACGACTGGCTTGATCACGATTTCATCAATCAGCACACCGTCGGTTTTGATGTGCTGGCCGAACACGTCAAACAGTGGACGCCGAAACACACCGCCGAAGTCACAGGCATTTCGGAAGGCGCCATTCGCCAGGCCGCCGAGATGTGGGGCAGGGCGAAAACTTCCTTCCTGCTGCACGCGCGCGGCATCGAACATCATTCGCACGGAGTTCAAAACGTTTTGGGCGCGATCAACATGGTTTTGGCTTCGGGGCGTATCGGGCGCGAAGACTGCGGTTACGCGACGATCACCGGGCAGGGCAACGGCCAGGGCGGACGCGAACACGGCCAGAAGTGCGATCAATTGCCCGGCGCACGCGACATCTCGAACCCGGAACATCGCGCCTTCATCGCCAACATCTGGGGCATTGATGAAAAGGAAATGCCCGGTGCTGGCGTGGACGCTTACGAACTGATCCGCAAGATTGACCGTAGCGAAATCAAAGGACTGCTTTCGCTCTGTTTCAACCCGCTGGTTTCGCTGCCCGACAACAAATTTGTTCGGCAGGCACTGGAAAAGCTGGAGTTTTATGTTGCGATAGATTTCTTCTTGAACGAAACAGCGCATCACGCGGACATTGTGCTGCCCGGTTCGCTGCACGAAGAAGACGAAGGCATCGTCACTCAAATCGAAGGCCGCGTCATCAAGATCAATCAGGTGATTGACCCGCCCGGCGAAGCCAAACAAGACTGGCGCATCATTCAAGACATTGCCAAAGCATTAGGGCGCGAGCGCGGTTTCACCTTCACACAACCGCGCGAAATACTGGATGAATTGCGGCGAGCGTCGAAAGGCGGGATCGCCGATTACTCCGGCATCAGCTACGAAAAGATCGAAATGCAGAATGGGATTTTCTGGCCTTGTCCCAGCGACGATCATCCGGGCACGCCGCGCTTGTTCGAGCCGGGTTCTTGGAATCCTGTGGCCAAAGGGACTGGGCCGTTTTATTTCCCTGACGGCAAAGCCCGTTTCAACGTCGCACCTTACTCACCGCCAACAGAAGACGTTGACGACGAATATCCAATCATTCTGACTACTGGTCGCGTGGTCAGCCAGTTTCTTTCCGGCACGCAAACGCGCCGCATCGGGCCGCTGGTCAATCAGTACCCGGAACCGCGTCTCGAATTGCATCCGCAACTGGCTGAAAAGCTTGGAATCAAAGACGGCGATTGGGCGACTGCTGAATCACGGCGCGGAGCGATCACGCTGCAAGCGCAGGTCGTGACAACGATTCGCCCCGACACGATCTTCATTCCGTACCATTGGCCTGGCAAAAAGAGCGCGAATCAATTGACCATTGCCGCGCAAGACCCGATCTCGAAAATTCCAGAATACAAGGTTTGCGCCGTGCGCGTGCGCAAAGCGAATGAGGAGGAAAAACCATAGTGTCCATCCTTTCTCACATGGAATTTTTCATTGACCCGAACCGCTGCATCGGTTGCCAGTCGTGTGTGCAAGCTTGCGGCGAATGCGATACGCACAAAGGGCATCCGATGATTCATCTGGAATACATTGACCGCGCGCATTCGGTGCAAACAGTGCCGGTGGTTTGTATGCATTGCGACCAGTCGACCTGCGCTGAAGTCTGTCCGGCGGATGCAATCAAGCGCACGGAAGACGGTGTGGTGCAGACGGCGCGCAAACCGCGTTGCATTGCCTGCAACAACTGTGTGCTGGCCTGTCCGTTTGGGGTGCCGAAGATGCAGGTGGAATTTCATCTGATGATGAAGTGCGATATGTGCTACGACCGCACGTCGGCGGGCAAAAAGCCTATGTGCGCGACGGTCTGTCCCAGCCAGGCGCTATTTTTCGGCACACGCGAAGAGGTCGAACGATTGCGACCACGTTCGACACCGGTCAATCAATTTCAGTTTGGCGATCAAACCATCACGACGAAGGTCAATATGATGACGCCCAAAATTGCGCGCACCGAATATGTGGACGTGACAGCCGCGATGAGCGAGCAGTCCATCGGCAAGGAAATAGAGTTCACCATCCTGACGAATAGTTTTGACAACGAAGAGGCAACGCAATGATTCCCTTCAATCGCGAACAGATTACCATTCCACCAAACGGTCAGCCGCTGGAGCAACAACCGCAGTGGCGAAAGGATTTTCCGATTGATTGGCCGGAAGATCATTACGTCGCCAGGCGCGATTTCACGAAGTTCATGGTGTTGACCAGTTTCGCTTTTGTCGCTGGTCAGGCGTGGATCGTTGTCCAGAATTTTTTGCGGCAAAGGCGCGGCGCTTTGCCTATGCAGCGGATCGCCCAATTGAATCAACTGGCCATCGGTCAATCACTGACCTTTGATTACCCCGCCGAACACGATTCCTGCATTTTGGTCAGAACCGGCGAAAACGGCTTCGTCGCTTTCGATCAACGCTGCACGCACCTGTCATGCGCTGTCGTGCCGGAACCGAACAAAAAACGTTTTCTGTGTCCCTGCCACAACGGCTCATTCGATCTGGAAACGGGCAAGCCACTGGCTGGCCCTCCGCGAAGGCCGTTGGCGCGGATCCAACTGGAAATTGTCAACGGCGCAATTTACGCCGCCGGAATCGAGGAACGGACTGCATGAAAACGCCTTTCACACGCGAACAAAAGATCACGATTGTTTATGGCATTCTGTGCATTGTTGTTGTGCTGGTCGTGCTGCAATTGTGGCTGTTGACGGCGACGATGAATGCTTATCTGGGCGGCGATACCGGCGTCATCTGGCCTGCTCTGATTGCCAGCCTGGTCTGCTTCCTGCTCAACCTGGGATTGCTGCGGCATCTGTACGCCATGGGACGAAGGTAACTTATGAACATTTCAACCAATTCTTCTTCAACCGCTTCCGCTGGAAATAATCTGCAACTGGCATTGGCCACGGGCGCTTTTGCCCTCTGCTTCGCTGTCTTCGGCTCGGTTTCGGCGATGATGCCGATCCTGAAAAAGACGTTGGTTCTCAACCCCGTGCAGGTCAGTATCGCGTTGGCGATTCCGGTTTTGCTGGGCAGTCTGGGACGAATTCCGCTGGGCATGCTGACGGATCGTTTTGGCGGGCGATTGATCTTTTCTATTGTCATGGCCTGTTCGATTGTACCGGCGTTCCTGATGGGTTTTGTTGCGGAATACTGGCAGCTGGTCATCTGCGGATTTTTCATCGGCATTGCGCTGGCCAGCTTTTCAGTCGGCGTAGGTTTTGTCAGCGTCTGGTTTCCGCCGCAGCGGCAGGGATCCGCGTTGGGCGTTTATGGCGCGGGGAATATCGGCCAATCGCTGGCGGCGTTCGGTTCGCCTGTGCTGGCTGCCGCGCTGGGATTCAAATGGGGATTCTGGACATTCGGCGTATTGTTGCTGATCTGGCTGATGATCTTCTGGTTGAAGGCAGAAAACGCGCCGCGCCACGCGCCTGTCAAATCCTTCAGCGATGTCGTCAAACCGTTGAAAGACGCCAAAAGCTGGCTGCTGAGTCTGTATTACTTCCTGACATTTGGCGGCTTTGTGGCGATGGCGATTTATCTGCCGATCTTTCTGACCGATATTTTCAAACTGACACCGAAAGATGCCGGAGCGCGCACAGCCGGTTTTGTCTTGCTGGCGACGCTGATGCGGCCAGCCGGCGGCATTCTGGCGGACAAGATTGGCGGGCGAAAAATTCTGCTGTGGGTCTTTCCGGTGACAGCGGCAATGGCGATTTTCCTGGCTTGCCCGTCCATCATTACCTTCACGATTGGCGCGTTAGGCATGGCGGCAGCGATTGGGTTGGGCAACGGCGCGGTTTTTAAACTGGTGCCGGAATACTTTCCAAACTCAGTTGGTGCGGTGACAGGCTTGGTCGGCGCGGCGGGCGGACTTGGTGGATTCTTTCCGCCGCTGTTATTGGGCACAATTCGCCAATCAACCGGGAGCTTTACCTGGGGATTCATTCTGCTCAGCATCTTTTCGCTGATTTGTCTGGCGGTCGTTTATCAGTCCGGTTCGCAAGCCAGGCCTAAAGGACAATTTGCTTCACAAAGCGCCACAGCCTGATTGGCACTCGGTGCGTTTCAATAAATTTTGGCATTAGCTTGTCGGTATCAGAAATGAAGACACGCACGTTTAGAGCAATCGCACTGGCGACACTGGTTGGAATGGCTGTCGGCATAGGCGTTTACACTTTTGTCTATGCCAAGGGCTATTCCTACCTGACCAATAACCCTGCTTCGTGCGCCAACTGCCACATTATGAACGAACAGTACGATGGCTGGTTGAAGTCGTCGCATCGTGCTGTGGCGACTTGCAACGATTGTCATACGCCGCCGGGATTGATTGGCAAATATGCCACCAAAGCGTCCAACGGATTTTGGCATTCGTTTTACTTCACCGCAGGGGGCTTTCACGAACCCATTCAAATCGGCAAACGCAATCTGGCAATTACCGAACAGGCTTGTCTGAAATGTCATGCTGACCTGACTCAGGGAATCAGCTCCGCGCATTCGGCAAAAAACGGCGAAGGAATTTCCTGCGTGCGCTGCCACCGTTCGGTCGGGCATATGCACTGATCAATCCATCATCGAAAAAAGACTATGACTGAAAAAACTCAAGCACACAGCGAATCAATTTGGGGCAGACGGCGGTTCGTTTTGTTGACTGCTCTCGTTGCGACCCTGGCCACCATCGGCGGCGTGACCTTGTTGATGAACATCTTCGAGCATCGGCAGGAAGGCAAAAATCCATTTTACCGAGTAGTTGAACTGACTGACGAAACCGAAGACCCAGCAATCTGGGGCAAAAACTTCCCGATGCAATATGACGATTACAAACGCACTGTGGACATGGTTCACACCCGTTACGGCGGCAGCGAAGCCGAGCCTCACACGCCGACGCAAGCCGACCCTCGTTCGTTTGTTTCGCAATCTAAAATTGAAGCCGATCCGCGATTGAAAATAATGTGGGCTGGGTATGCCTTTTCCAAAGACTTTCGCGAAGAGCGCGGGCACGCTTTTATGCTCGACGATCAGACGTATACCGAACGCCAGGTTGTGGCGAAACAACCGGGTACGTGCATGCATTGTCACGGCTCAGTTTATGTTCCGTATAAAAAACTCGGAGGCGGCGATCTGATCAAAGGTTTCGAACTTATGAACCAGATGCCTTACAGCGAAGCGCGCACGAAAGTTTCACACCCTGTCGCGTGCATTGATTGCCACGATCCGGCCACGATGCAGTTGCGAGTCACACGACCCGGTTTCATCGAAGGTTATCGCGCGTTCAAGGCTTCGCAAGGCGTTCAAAATTACGATGTGAATGCAATGGCTACGCGGCAAGAGATGCGTTCGTTCGTCTGCGGCCAGTGTCATGTCGAGTATTACTTCAAAGGGCCGGAAAAGCGGCTGGTGTATCCATGGGCGAAGGGGATGAAGATTGACGAGATCATGGCTTATTACGAGGAAAACGGTCACAAAGACTGGACGCACGCCGAAACCGGAGCGTCTGTGCTTAAGGCCCAGCACCCGGAATTCGAACTGTACAACCAGGGCATTCATGCGCGTTCGGGCGTTGCCTGCGCCGATTGCCACATGCCTTACAAACGCGAAGGCGCGCTGAAAATCAGTGACCACCAAGTCAACAGTCCGCTGTTGAAGCTCAATCGTTCGTGCCAGACCTGTCACAAATGGCCGGAAGAAGAGCTGAAGGCGAGAATCGAAATCATTCAGGATCGCCATTTCAAGCTTCGCAACATTGCCATGGATTCGTTGATGGATTTAATCGCCGACCTGAAAACGGCCAAACTGGCCAACCGCAGCGACAACGGCTTCACCACTGCGCAAAACTTCCAGCGCAAGGCTCAGTTTTATCTGGATTTTGTCGAAGCCGAAAATTCCACCGGATTTCACGCGCCGCAGGAAGCCGCGCGCATTCTGGGTGAGTCCATCAACTTCGCACGGCAAGGCCAAAACGCCTTGCGCGGGCAAATGCCGGTGCCGACATTGGCTCCGACCAAATCCACTGCCGCTAAGCCCAACGATACTGGGCAAAAGGTCGCCAAAAAGTAAGTTATTGGCACAGGCGGCGCGGCTCAAAACTGCGCCGCCTTTTTTCTGAAGTGAGGAGGGTTTATGAACCCGCGAAAATTTCAAACACTATTTCTGCTTGTCATCTTTATCGTTTTCCTGACTCTTTGCGCCAACGCCCAATCCACACAAACTGCGTCGGCAACACCGACGCCTTCGCCAACGCCCGCAGCGAAGCCCGCGCCTGCGCCAGTCAAATTTGGCAAAGTCACGCTTTCCGGCAGTCTGCGAATGCGGTTTGAAAGCTGGGACTGGTTTGAATCGAACACCGCCGAAAACAGCTACAACTTCGGAGCGGCCACATTGCGTTTGTCGCTCGGCCAGCAATTGGAAAAATTAGAGTGGCATGTCGAAGGAGCCTTTCCGCTTTTGATCGGTTTGCCGGATAACGCCATCGCGCCCGCTCCGCAGGGGCAACTGGGATTGGGCGCAAGTTACTTTGCGGCCAGCGGGCGACAGGATGCGGGCGCTTTCATCAAACAAGCGTTCATTCGTTTCAAAGGCATTGGCAGCGACAAGGCGAGCAATCTAAAACTTGGCCGGTTTGAATTTAACGACGGAGATGAAACGACGCCCGGCGACGCTTCACTGGCGACAATCAAACGCGATCACATCGCTCAACGTCTGATCGGCACGTTCGGTTTTACTCATGTTGGTCGCAGCTTTGACGGCCTGCATTTTTCGCGCACGTCGAAGGCCGGCAAACTTACTTTTGTTGGCGCTCGACCGACCGAGGGTGTGTTTCAATTGCGCGGCTGGAACGAATTGGACGTGGATTTTTACTACGGTTCGTTTAACAAGGGATTCAAGGCCAAAACTTCGGAAAGCGATATGCGGCTGTTTGCCTTGCATTACCACGATGGCCGTCGAGTGTTGAAAACCGACAACCGCCCGGTTGCTTTGCGCGCCGCTGACAACGATAAGATTCGGCTGACCACTGTCGGCGGGCATTACATCGGCGTGACCAAAGCTGGTTCCGGCAAGGCTGACGCGTTGTTGTGGGTTGCAGGCCAATTCGGCGAATGGGGAAGGCTCGATCATCGCGCCGCCGCCATTGCCGCCGAAACCGGGTATCAATTCGGCGGGAACAAAACCACTGACAACATCAAACCCTGGTTGCGCCTTGGGTACTTTCGCAGCACAGGCGATGGCGATCCGAACGACGGAACTCACGGAACGTTTTTTCAGGCTTTGCCTACCCCACGAATTTACGCGCGCTTTCCGTTTTTCAACGCAATGAACAACGAAGATGTTTTCGTTCAGCTTCGACTGAAGCCTCATGCAAAGCTGGCGTTGCGAACTGACGTTCATCATCTGCGACTGAGCAGTGAGCGTGATTTGTGGTATGGAGGTGGAGGAGCTTTTCAGCAGAAAACATTCGGTTACATTGGCCGACCGGCCAACAGCAACAAAACGCTTGGGACTTTGGTGGATGTAAGCGCGGACCTCGCAATCACGCCCACCACCGTGCTGGCCTTTTATCTGGCCGGAGTTCGCGGAGGAGGTGTGGCTGAAAGCATTTACCCGGCTGGAAAGAATTCGCGGTTCGCCTATCTGGAACTGACCAAACGATTTTAGGTGGGTTTGCAATTGCGTGTACGGGTTGGCCACAGAGTCTTAGAGGCTCAGAGAAACACTCAGTACGCTCTGTGTCTCGGTGCCTCAGTGGCAAATCCCATACACTGAAATGAAATCCGATCTAAAATCAAAATCAGGCCTTTGCTCTTTCGAAAAAGCAAACGACCTGGTTATCGTTTTGGCTTGCTGGCGATTCGTGCGGCACCGTTGGTGAAAGCGCCAGCGTGAGCTGTGAATCGTTCCGCCAGGCTGGAACACACTACGTCGCACAAATCGAAAACCGTCGGATCGGCAATTGAATAAAACACCGTATTGCCTTCCTGCCGCCGGGCCAGCAACCCTGCGTCCTGCATTGTTTTCAAATGCTTGCTGACGTTCGGCTGCGTGGATTCGACTGCTGTCGTTAACGCCGAAACACTGCTTTCTCCGTTTTCCAGAAACTGCAAGATGCGCAGCCGCATTGGATCAGACAGCACTTTGAACCTGGCCGCCACCAACTGCAGCGCCTCCAATGACATACTTTGTCGTTTTTTCTTATTCATAATAATTTTCAACTGCTGACTGTTATTTTCTCTCCTGGTTCTGGGCTGGCGCGTGCGCCAAATGCCGTTGATGATGACCAGCGTTAGCAGCGACGTAACCGCGTAAAGCCAGCCGATTTTCAAATGCAGCCTGGCCGGAATGCGATTCTACGTGTAGTAATACACCGCCGCCAGCGCGCTCAGCTCGTTCAACGCGATCAGCCACATCCCCAAATCCTTCAAGAAGAAATCTGGGGAAAACTGACTCGAACGGCGCTGCGCAGCCGGTTTCAACTCTTCGCTTGGCGGCAGCGCGTTGCCGTGGCGTTGCACCAGCCAGAGGTGAAAGCCGAGCGGCGGAATGTAGAGCAACGGTAAAAATCACGACGTGCAAAGCGAAGAAACGTTGAATCGTGACTTCGCCGACTTCAGGGCCGCCGCGCACAATGTTCGTGATGAGCATGCCAACATGAAAACGGTGACGAAATGCGGCGCCAGCCTGACGATGTGCAGTTGAGGATAAATTTCTATCCGAGCAAGCTTCGCAGCATCCAGGCGGTCTTTTCGTGGATTTGCATACGTTGCGTCAGCAAGTCCGCGGTGGGTTCGTCATTTGCATGATCAACGACTGGAAAAATGGAACGTGCCGTGCGGACGACGGCCTCTTGTCCTTCGACCAGTAACCGGATCATGTCTTGTGCGTTGGGCACGCCTTCCTCTTCCTTGATCGAAGATAATTGTGCGAACTCCCGATAAGTGCCTGGCGCTGGAAATCCGAGCGCGCGAATGCGTTCTGCAATCAGGTCCACAGCCAACGCCAGTTCGTTGTACTGCGTTTCAAACATCAGGTGCAGCGTTTGGAACATCGGCCCGGTGACGTTCCAGTGAAAGTTGTGGGTTTTCAGGTATAGCGTGTAGGTATCAGCCAGCAGCTTGGACAATCCTTCCGCAATCGCCTGACGATCTTGTTCGGCAATTCCAATGTTGATCGGCATCGTTCCAGTATTCGTCGTCATTTGTTTTTCTCCTTATTTTGAATTCAGTTTGTTTTTGTCAGTCGGGTACGCACACGCGGCCGGCTAATGC
>JAGNMH010000103.1 GCA_017991275.1 Acidobacteriota bacterium | reverse complement strand
GTGCAGTAATCGCCAAAAACGTAACTGCCCGTAGGCAAAGAGCCAAGCGCGCCGCGATAAACGTAACCCCCCGTCACCGAACATCGCCCGCCAGCTTGTGGGTAATCATAAATCGGCGGAGTAAATCCCGGAGCAGTGCAGGCAGCCGGGCCAAGATTCGTGCAGCGCGTTCCTTCTAAAACTCGCCAGCCGTAATTCGATCCCAGAGTGATTTTGTCAATTTCTTCAACCGCTCCCTGACCGACATCGCCCGCGTAAAGCTCGCCGGTCAAACGGTCGAAAGACCATCGCCACGGGTTTCGCAAACCGACTGCGTAAATTTCATCGCGCCCAGCCGTCGGCCCGAAAAACGGATTCGACGACGGAGACGAATACGGCACGGCTCCGTTCGGAATATCCACATCAATTCGCAAAAATTTGCCCAGCAACTCTTCAATGTTTTGCGCTCGATTGCCGGGGTCGTTGCCCGAACCTCCATCACCCTGGCCTATGTACAGAAAGCCGTCTTTTCCAAAATCCATCATCCCGCCGTTGTGATTTGAAAACGGTTGCGGAATCGTCAGGATGATTTTTTCAGTCGTGTCGGCAACGTTGGCATTGGCCGCTGAGGCTGTAAATTCAGAAACCACAGTCGCGCCGTCTGTACGCCGCGTGTAGTTCACAAAAAATCGCCGATTGGTTTTGAACTGCGGGTGAAAAGCCAAACCGAGCAAGCCGCGTTCGTCGCCCACGCTGGCGCTGGTTAAAACTTTTGCCGTGATGTCCAGAAACGGCGTGGCAAGTGGCGCTGTTGCTCCCGGAGTCAAAAGCTGAATCTTGCCAGCCCGTTCCAGTATGAAAAGTCTGTTGGATGAATCGCGCGCGCTGGTGACAAAAACCGGAAATGCCAGTCCGCTGACGAACGGCTGCAACTGGATGGTCGTTTGTGCTGAGACGGTTTCGACCATCAACCGTGAACGATTGCCGACAGCCACAACGCCGCCCAGCAGTAACAAACAACACAACATACGAAATGCAAATTTGAACATACATCCTCCTGGGAAAATGTACCGCAGGTTGTCCAACCCATGCGGGTGATTGGCCAATAAGCCGCTTCGTTGTCACCAATCGGCTCGCGGATGAAGTCTCCGCAGGTTGGACAACCTACGGTACATCGCGCGCCGCATTTTCATTGTTTCAGGGGAAGTGATAGAGGGAGGCGAAATCAGCTTACAAAATCTCGCGTGCATCGCCAACGCGCCGAGTTATCCGCTGCCGGTCAAGGTATTCCAGCAAGGGAATGGCGTATTTGCGAGAAATGCCTGTCAGGTCTTTGAAAGCGCCGACATCCAGTTTGGCGCCGTGTTCGGCTTTGTGGCGTTGCAGAGTTTCGCGCAAACCTTCGACTGCGCTGCGGTGAAAAACCAGATCGGCGACTTTGACCAGTTCGCCGCTGTTGACCAACATCTGGGCAAAGCGAGTCGCTCGCGCGTGGTCAATGCCGGATTGCGAACCAGCCTGGGCGATTGCTTCTTCCAGCGAAATTGGCTGCAAAGCGGCGCGAGCGTAAATTTCAGCCAGGTGATCTTTGGCGGCTTGCTCTTCGGCGGAAAGCGCGACGCGGTGCGTGGCCAGCCGCAATAAATCTTTTTCGGCGATGACTTCGTTGCGTTCAGCCAGTTGAGCCAGCACGGCGCGGAAAATTTCAGGCGGCAAATTGGCGAAGATTTTTTCACGGACTTCTTCGCGCCCCATGCCGGATTCCAGCGGCAAGCGCGAATGGAAATCTTTCAACATCGCCCGAACCTGTTTGGCCAGATTTTCAAAATCTACACGGGAAACCAGCAGCAACGGATTGGCGACGGCGGCAACCAATCGTTTGGTTTTGGTCAAACTGTCAGCCGCGCGCTTGATCGCTTCGTCGGTCGAACCGCTGCGGGCAGCAAGCTCCGCGTAATTCATTCCGCGTTCGCCAACCATTTCAACTAACAAGGCAATGCGTTCGGTTTCATCGGCGGAAACAAGTTTTTCCAACTGCAAAACAACTTGTGCGCCTTCGCGCAGTCGGTGTTTGCGCGGCAGCGAATCCACGATTCGGCCTCCGCCAATTGTCACTGCGGGCGAATAGCTGCGGACAATGAAATGATCGTTCGGGAAAACCAGCACTGGCGATTCCAGCCGCAGTTGCGCAAAGCATTCTCCGCCTGCGGCCAATTCGTTTTGACCCAGCAACACGACTCGCGCCAGAACTTCAGCCGTGCCGATGTGCAGATGAACGCGCGAACGCGAACGCAGCGGGCGAGCAGACGATTTCAGCAAACTCAATTTTACATCCAGCATCGAGCTCGCCAGCAATCTTCCAGCCGGAGCCAAAACTTGCCCGCGAGTAACTTCGTCCAGTTCGATTCCCTGCAAATTGATGGCGGTGCGTTCACCGGCTTTGGCTTCTTGTGTCGTGTGGCCGTGAACCTGAATGCCGCGAACACGCGAACGGCGTTTTTCTGACGGTAACAATTCCAACTCATCGCCTGTGCCGATGTGGCCAGCAATCAGGGTTCCGGTGATGACTGTGCCGAAACCTTTGATCGTAAACACGCGGTCAATCGGCAATCTGGCGACAGCGCGTTCGTCTCGCTCTTCAACTTTTTTGGTCAACAAGGCCAAAGCTTTTTTCAATTCATCAATGCCTTCGCCGGTGCGCGAACTGACCCGCAAAACAGGCGCGCCTTCCAAAAATGAACCGGCGACGTATTCTGAAACTTCGGCCTCGACCAGTTCAGCGAAATCCGGCTCAACCATGTCTATTTTGGTGATGACCACCAGCCCGGCTTTGACTTCCAGCAAACGGCAAATGTCGAAATGTTCGCGCGTCTGAGGCATGACGCTTTCGTCTGCGGCGACCACCAGCATGACCAGATCAATGCCGTGAACTCCGGCCAGCATGTTTTTGACGAAGCGCTCATGCCCCGGCACGTCCACGAATCCGAAATGCACATCGCCGACGGTCAGGTCGGCAAAGCCAATATCAATGGTGATGCCGCGCTCTTTTTCTTCTTTCAGGCGGTCGGCATCCACTCCGGTCAAGGCTTTGACCAGCGAAGTTTTACCGTGATCTATGTGACCGGCTGTGCCGACAATAATTCTTTTCATTTGTTCAGTTTCCAGTTTCCGGTTCGCTGTTTCCAGTTCGCTGTTCGCAGTTTACTGAAAGCTCTAAAACTCACAACTCTACCGGGGAACTGAAAACCGAAAACTGCAAACTGTGAACTGCGAACCGACGCGCTTGCTCATCGCCGCAGCTTTGTAAACAATAGGCATATCCCTTCGATCTTGCTGACAAATCTATTTTCCAATGAATCAAACACCGCAGGATAAATCCAATATGACGACCGAACCGAAGCGACGCCGCTGGCGCAGAAAGATTTCCCTTGCGCTGGCGTGTTTGGCGATGGCGGTCGGTTTGGCGTTTTTCGGCGGATGGATGTGGTTGCGGTCGGAAAAATTCAATGGTTACGTCGCTGAAGAGATCAAAAAGAAACTGACCGAGTTCGGTTTGCGCGCCGAAGTTGGCAGTTTCGGTTTTTCCTGGGATTCCGAAACTGCACGGTTGAAAGATTTGAAGGTTTATAACCAGCAAACCGGCCAATTGATCGCCACGGTTGGCAGCATAGAAGTGCAAACTCACATCCGTGATTTGTATGCGCCAAAACTCAGCCGCGAAGTTGAAATCAAAAATCTGAACCTGGACAGCGTTGAAGTTTTCGTTGAAATTGACGAACAAGGCCGCAGCAATCTGGAAGGCGTTCACAACGCCCCGCCGAAATCCCAGACCATCAAATTCGACACGACCAAGTTGTTGACTGCGCTGACCAACACCGGCGTTCATTACAAAGACCGGCAACACAAAATCGAAGCCGACCTGGCAAAGCTGAAAATCACCGCTCAGCCAAGCACGCAGCAGCCCCAAATTTTCAATCTGCAACTTGAAACCGAATCAGGTCAAGTTGCAGTCGAAGGCCGCGAAACAACCATCAGCAAATTCAGTTTGACGGCGAAAGCCTCTGCCAGCGAAGTTGAAATCGAGCAGTTGCAACTGAATTCCGGTCTGGGCGAAGTAACCGCGAAAGGCAAAGTTGAAGATTTTGGCGCGTTGAAATACGGCTTCGATCTGGAATCGAAAATCCGGCTGGATGAACTGGCAACGTTCGCTTTCCCTGAAGTCCTGATGCGCGGACTGGCTGCGGCCAACGGCAAACTGGAAGGCGAAGGCGAAAAATACAAATTCAGCGGCAGTGTTTCCGTCGCCGATTTACTGGTCGAAAACACCAGGTTGCGCGGAGTTCAACTTCCTCAAGTCACAGTCAATGGCGCTGGCAACAATCTGAAACTGGCCGTCAATCGCGCCAACGTTCAAACCATAAACGTAGACATTGTCGAAGTCAGCGGCACCACGGTCAGCAACATAAAAGGTGAAATCAAAATTAACGGCAAGGCAACCGAGTCCAATTTCGATTCGGCTATGGCCAGCGTCGCCGCAGTCACCTGGACAGACAGCAAGCTTTCAAACCTGACAATCAGCAATCTGGCAACTACGGTTCAAGGCCGCAATTACAAAGTCACAGGTGATGCGCGTTTGCCCGGCGGTTCAATCAGCGGAATCGAATTCAGTCAGGCTTCGGCCAAAACTCTATTCGACAATTCGGCATTGGCAGTGACCGAAATCAAAGCCAGCGCGTTGGGCGGTTCGGCTGAGGCCGAATACACACTGCCAATGGCAAAAAGCGCGCCGCAGCAGATCAAAGGTAAATTCACTGAAATTCAAACCGCCGAGGCATTGGCCGCATTCAAAGTTTCAGGCAAAGACATACCCGTCAGCGGCAAAGCCTCCGGCACGGTTGACCTTGGCTTTCTGGGCGCAGACCCACGAACAATTGAAGGCAAAATCTCTGCGCAATTTGAGGGCAAGTCCAGCCAGTCAACAGAAGCCATTCCACTGACCGGTGAGGTCGAAATCACAGCCGCCAACGGTTTATTTACTTTTGAGAAGGCGCTGCTTTCAACTCAGGCAACAAAACTGACGGCAACCGGCAAACTGAATTACCAGGGCGAATCGGATTTGCGAATTTCGCTGGCTTCTTCGCAAGCCGAAGAGTTGATTCAAATTGCGCGTTCGGTTGAGCAAGCCCGCCCATTCATAGTCGAAAACGAACCTCAGTTGATCGGCGAGTTGAAGTTCGATGGGCGCATAACAGGCAAACTGGACAACGCAATTGTTGATGGTGACGTGAGCGCGGCGACAGTCGGATTGCGCGATGCTTTGATTGGCGCGCTGAGTGGCCATGTCACGGCTTCGTCCAAAGAATTCAAGATCGAAAAAGGTTTGCTGACTGCCCTTAACGGAGGTTCGGCAAAATTCGATTTGTTCGCGCCATTAGACCCGAAAGCCGAAACAGGCTCACTGACGGCGACAATCAATCGCATCAGTCTGGAAACAATTCTGGCTGCAACCGGATTGCCAGATGCGGGAGATTTCATCAGCGGAGACATTTCAGGCAACACAAATCTGACAGGATTGCCCGGCACTCTGCGCGGCGAAGCAAAAATCAGTCTGGTTGAAGGTAAGATCGCCCAACAAGATGCCAGTCTGGCAACTGCGGATTTGAAATTCGACGGTCAGCAGGCGTTGCTGGAATTGCTGGAAGTTCAACTGCCAAAATCACATCTGACCGCGACCGGCAGTTTTCATATGAAAGATTACATTTTCCAGGCCCAGGGAAAAGCCGATCAAATCGGATTGGACAGCATAGCCGAGTCGTTTGAACTGAAAGACACAAAAATCGAAGGTTTCGCCGACGCCAATTTTCAGGTAACGGGCAAACTCGACAAACCTGATCAGAGCCGCAAACAGCCCGAACTGGATTGGGAAAGCTTCAAGCTGGAACTGAACGCCACAGGCAAAAACGTCCGCGTCAACGGACGCGACACGGGCGAATTACGGCTGACGGCTCACACCAGCCCGGGCGGGAGATTGGATGCCGAGTTGCTAACAGGCATTCTGGCCGCAGTCACCCAGGACAAAGCGCCCGGCGCATTTGGCAAACCCGAAAAGCTGAAAGCCAGCGTTGAGCTTCGCAAACCCGGTCGCCCGGTCGTCATCGAAAGCGATTTGAGCGACTTGGATTTGACTCCGTTCATTGCCACGTTTGCGCCGGATTTGAAGGATCAACTGCGCGGAATTATCAGCGGCAGACTCCACATCGAAGGTTTGACGACGGATTCAACCGGCAAAGCCACCGCCGATTTGCTAAGCGGCGGATTAACGCTGACGACAATCAACCTTGATGTGTTGGACAACCCCGTTACCATTCCCACACCGCTGACAATTTCGCTGGCAAGTTCGCAACTCAAATTGCCTTCAACCCAAATTACTGGATTGGGGCTGGACCTGAACCTGGGCGGCGCGATCGGCTTAAAAGACCAGGCGGCGATGAATTTCGATCTGAACGGCAAAGCCAGACTGGATCGTTTGCCGGAGCTTGTTACCGGTCTGGCTTTGTTCGGAGAACTGAACATCGCAGCCAATTTGACTGGCACAGCCGAAAAACCAGCGCTTGGTGGCGCGGTTGATTTGAAAGGCTTCGGCTTTTCGTCCAGCGATTTGCCGATTTTTGTTTCCGGCGGTAAAGGCCGCGTAAAGCTTTCGGGCGATCAATTGACCGTCGAAAGTTTCATTGCCGAAGCCAACGACGGCTCATTGGAAATCAGCGGCGGGATGAAGCTTGTTGATTTGCGCCCTGCGGAATGGAAATTCGATATTAAGGGTTACAACGCCGAAATTTTTTACGATGAATTCACCGCGACTGTAAACGGTGTTTTGACTTTGACCGGGACCCCGGAAAAACAGTTGCTGGCGGGAACCATTCTGGTCCCGCTGGGAGAATACGAAACGCAAATTGATCTGGATAACCTGCTGGGCGGCGGCAGTGCCAATCTGTCTTTCGGCGGTTTCAGTGGCGAAAGCAGCAGCGCGCAGAGATCAATAATTCCGCCGATCAGTCTGGATTTGCACGTCGAGGCGCGAGATTCCTTGCTGGTACGCGGCAAACAAATCAACGCCGTCGGTTCGGCGAATTTCACTGTCGGTGGAACGCTCAGTGATCCAGATGCTCGCGGGCGAATCGAAACCGAAAGCGGTTCGGTGCGTTTTCGTGGACAGCGATACGAAATTATCAAAGGCACCCTGGATTTGCCTGTGGGCGGCGGCGAACCTGTGCTGAATCTGTTGGCCGAATCAGACATCAGCGGTTATCACGTTTATCTGGATATGGCCGGACAAACCGACACCATTGAATTGAAACTCCGCGCTGAACCTCAACTGACCCGCGATGAAATCCTGTCCTTGATTACAACTGGCCGAACTGAAACTGGAACCATAGGCAATGTAGACCCCCTAAGAACCGGCGTGGGCGCAGCGGCTTCATTGTTATCATCAGGTTTCATTTCAAAACCGACAGAACAATTGCTGGGGTTGAGCCGGTTCCAGATTGATCCTGTCATTCGGCCAAACGCCAACCCCGCGGCAAGATTGACCGTGGGGCAACAGATTTCGCGCAACTTTTACCTGAGCTATTCAACCAATCTGGCAACCGAACAAGACCAGACTGCTCTGGCCGAATACACTTTCTCCAACCGTTTTTCGGCGCTGGCGACTTACACGCAAGGCGGCAGCGCGGCGCGGCAAGGCGTGCGTGAAGGCGTTTTCACCATTGAATTGCGCGGGCGTCAGCGATTTTCGCTGGGTTTTATCGCGCCTGCCCCCGCAGTAATAACAACCACACCAACGACAACCAATACACGCCCAATACTTCCGGCGGCTCAGGTCAAGGTCAGCCCCATTCCGGATTTGAAGCTGGACGGCAAACAACTGCGAGAGTTGCTGCCGGTTATGACTCAGGGATTCAGCCGTTCGCTGGCCAGATTGGGCGAGCGGAGATTGAAAGAGTATTTGCAGGAACAAGGTTACTTTTTTGCCGAAGTCAGTTGGCGATGCGAGCCGGTGGATTGCGCTCCCGGCAAGGATTTGCATGTGCAATACGACGTTCAACCGAACCTGATTTATGACCTCAAAGAAATTCGCATCGAAGGAACCAAACTGATTAGCTGGCAAGACCTGCGCGGCGACCTGCAATCCCAGATCGAAAGCAAAGTCGGCGGCATTCCATTCCTGAAAAACATCCCATACATCGGCGGGACGGTGCGCGGACTGACCAGCAATTCCCGCTTGAGCAGCGATGAAGAATACATTCGCCGTTATCTGGTGGATGTCGGTTATCGCAACGCTCACGTCAAATCACGATTGGCCGTTCGGCCTGACAGCGACGACCTGATCGTCATTTACGACGTTGAAGAAGGCCAGCAATCAGACATCGCCGACGTGGTTTTGCGTGGCAATTCAACCATCACAGCCAGCGAGTTGCGGCAAGCCGTGCCGGTTCAAAAAGACGAAGCTTTTTCTCTGACGCGCGCGCGGCTGGGCGCTCAGGCAATCAAACGACTTTACGCCGAGCGCGGCTTTCTGGAAGCCACGGCCGAAATGCAAATCGTCGAACTGGACGAAGACAGCGTTCAACTGGTTTACCAAATCAGCGAAGGTTCGCGCGCCATCATCAGCCGGATTGACATCAAAGGCACCACCAAAACCGGGCACGGTTGGATACGGCGTTATTTGGATTTCAAACCCGGCGAAGTGCTGACACCGACCAAAATCGCCCAAACCCAGCGTGATCTTTATGCCACAAACGCTTTCCGCGAAGTGGCTATTCGCACGGAGCCAGAGAACGGCCAGCCCGGAAGCAATGACAGTTCGGCGCACAAAGTCACTCTCAACCTGACCGAAGCCAAACCTCTGTTATTCGTTTACGGCCTGGGTTATTCCACCGACGACGGCGCACGCGGTTTGATGGAAATCGCCAACACGAATTTGGGCGGTTCGCTGGATGCGCTTAGTTTGAGATTGCGCGCCAGCCAACGCCAAAAATTCGCGCAGCTTTCATTCACGGATTTGCGACCTTTCGGCATGCGGTTGCCAACGACGATTTCGTTTTTTTACGACCGCAATTCCAACCTGCTGCCATTTGCACGGCGACAGCAAATACGCGACGGAAAATTGGAAGACGTGCCCAACAGCGAACCTTTCGGCCTGGATCGTTTCGCCGCCTTCATTCAAACCGAACGTAAACTGAGCGATCGCACTTCGTTGAGGTTCCGTTACAACCTGGAGCGCGCCAAACTGTTCAATACCGCCAATCTGCCGGACACTGAAATCACACGCAACGAACAGGCCATCCGGCTGGGAATGTTTTCCGTCGGCTTCACTCGCGACACGCGCGACAACGTGCTGAATCCGTCCAGCGGCCAGTTAATCAGCGCCGACCATTCCATTGCGTCAAAACTTTTCGGCGGCAACGAATCTTTCAACAAGTTTTTCGGGACGTATCAACGCTACAAAACTTTTGCGTCTTATACTCCTTTGCTGCGTGATACGACTTTCGCGTTTTCGGCTCGCATCGGAATGGCCGACACTTTCAGCAATACTGACCGCAACAACGACATGATAATCAGCGAAAGCGAAACACGATTGCCGATCAGTGAACGATTTTTTTCAGGTGGTGCAACCACCTTGCGCGGCTTCCGCTTTGAAACCGCCGGGCCGCAAGACGTGCTGTTCGACCCTGCTCAAAACCCAAAACCCGGCGAACCGTTTATCCTGCCGACGTTGATTCCTGTCGGAGGCGACGCGCTGGCGGTCTTCAATTTCGAGATGCGTTATCCGCTGACGCAAAGACTGAGGCTTGTGCCTTTTTACGATTTGGGTAATGTTTTCCGGCGTATTGACGACATCAGTTGGAAAGGCATGACCCATACCGTTGGCGCCGGCTTGCGCATCAACACTCCGCTGGGGCCGGTTGGGGTAGATTACGGATTCTTGCTGAATCCTCCGGCATTCGCAGTTCCGGGTCTGCCCGGAACGTTTTTGCGGCAGCCGCGCGGCGCAATTCATATTAGACTTGGACAGACGTTTTAATACGTAGTCTGGCCTTTAGGCGGAGACGCCTGATGGAAAAATCTTCCCAGTTTACTTCGATACGTCACCATTCCGCCTGAAGGCGGGATTACGTACTTTTCGAGGAGAAAAGCTTATGACCAAATACTGCATACAGTGTGGATCGGAAGTCGCAGAAACAGCGCGCTTCTGTAACAAATGCGGGACTCAGTTGTTGCCGACTCAACCGCAAACCGCGCCTCCTGCTGGCTATCAACAACCGACTTATCAAAATCCGCCGAACTACCAACAGCAGTATCAGCAACCGGGTTACGGCCAACCTTCGCAGCAAATGCCTTACCAACCGCCTTATCGGCAGCAAACCACTGGCGGGGACCTGAAACCGAACGTCGCTGGTGCGTTGTGTTATCCGTTGTTGCTGGTGACGGGAATTTTATTTTTGGTGCTGCCGCCTTACAACAAAGACCGCTTCATCAAGTTTCATGCTTATCAGGCGATCTTCTTTGCCATCGCATTGTTTGTCTTGAGCATTGTAATTGGGATTTTGGGCATTCCCCTGCCGTGGCGGATCGAGAGAACGTTATCTAACCTGCATTCGCTGATCTGGCTGGCCGGGCCAGGCTGGTCAATGTTTCAGGCTTACAAGGGCGAAA
>JAGNMH010000801.1 GCA_017991275.1 Acidobacteriota bacterium | reverse complement strand
TGATGGCTTCGCGCATTTGCAGCAGAAAGCGGGGCGTTCCGCCCAACAATTCGTGCAATTGTTGCAGCAGCTTTTTCGGCAAATCTCCGGCGTAATATCGTTTCTCCAGTTCCGGTTCGCGCAACAACAGTTTGACGAATTGGGCTTCGGGGAAATCGCCCAGCGCTTCTTCGTGCGCGGTTTTTGGCAATCGAGCGTCAGCGGGCAGGTAACGGCAAGTGATGAAGGCGCGGGAATCTCCAATCAGATTCGCCAGCAGATGGCTGTAAATCTCTGCGACTTCGGGGTTTATCGCCCGCCGAGTGGTTTCGTCCAGATTGACTTCGAAATTGTCCAGCACCAGCACGAAGCGATGTTCGTTCAACACGCCGACCACGAAACGCAACCGCGCATCCATTGGAATCTGCGGATTGTTCAACGTGGCAAAAGCTTCGTTCAATCCGGCTTTCAAAAACGCATCGCCACAACTTTGCAGCATCTGCGCGCCGGTTAACGGATTGGTGTCAGTGCTGGAAATGGCAATAGGGGTGAAACCGTCGCCTTCCAGTTTGCGCGCCAACCGCGTGGCCAGCGTGCTTTTGCCAGCGCCGCCGATGCCGGTCAGCAACACGACTTGCTTTGAACCTTCGCGCAAGGCGGGCAGCAATCGCTGGATTTCTCTGCGTCTGCCGACGAAATGTTCGGCGTAACCTTCGATCATTCCCGGCAACGGTTGCAGCCGCAGATTCGGCCTTCGCGCTTTTTCGTGCCGGTTCGGATCGAACAGTTGCGTTTGCGAAGTGGCGGCATAAAGCACAGGCAGCGTCCAGGCCGGATAACCCATGTCGTCGCACATTTTGCGAATCGCCTGACGAGCCTGATTCATCGCCCGGCCAATTGGCTGACCGGCGGCCAGAGTTCTGAAAAATTGCGTGGCGAATTCGGTGGCCACGGAGTCGGCGATGGAAGCCGCCCAGCCGATGGCGAAGGGAACCTCTTCGCTGACCAATCCCTGACAAATTCCGCCAAGCGCGGAAATCGGCGGAGCTTTGCCGGTCTGGCATCCGCTGACGAAAACGCATTGCACGCTGCTGCCCGCAAAAAGCTGGCGCAATTCTTTCGACGACCGCAAATCGCTGTTGCCGCGTTCGTCTTCAAAGCAGAAATAACCCAGGCCGTCCGCTTTGACGATGCCGTGACCGGTCAGGTAAACGACGTGCGGATCGAACTGATTCAACCGTTCCCGCAATTCGTCGTAACTGCCCATATCGCCGGAATCAACGACGACGTTTGAACCGGCTTTGGCCATGACGCGGATCAGGCTTTCTTCTTCCTTTTCGTAATCCAGCGCGGCTTCGTCCAGCGGCGAACAGGCTGCGAACAGAACTCGCAACGGCCCGGCTGGCAAATCGCCGTCGAATTTGGGCAAGGTATTTTCCGCGCGCGGCAATCGGCGAAGGTTGAAGTTCTGGTCGAATGCGATGAAGTCTTTATCGGGTAGCCGTAATAACTCCCACGGCAGATTCAACACGTCCGCCGCTTCCGAAGCGATCAACAAGGTGCGGTTGGCTCCGGCGGGAAGGGCGGCAGAAATCCTGTCCCAGCTTGCCGCCAACCACAGGTTGAACAACTCCGCGCCGATGACCCGCAAATTGTCGTTGGCGACGTTTGGCAGGTGATGGCTTTCAAACAGGTTGTTGAACTGCTGCGAAAGCTGGCGAAGCTGTTTGGCTTGATCGGGCGACAGGCTTTGATTGCTGGCAACGGGTTGACCGTCCACCAGAACGTGAAAAAGAAACCCGCGCGCTTCGGCTGCGCCGGTTTCGCCAAATTCTTTGATGCTGAGCGTGATGGTGCAATCTGGCATTGTGTTGCGTTTACCTCACGAGCTGAAAGAGTTGATGAGTGATGTTACGCGCGGAAGAAATGAGCGTTGGGCTTGACCCGGTTTTCGTCCCGGTAGGGACGGTTGAAAGTAGCCCGGCAGTTCACTGCCGGGAAAAGCGGCGAATAAAATCGGCGTCCCGTCGGGACGCTTGAGTTCCCGCCAGCACTAGATTCAAGCGTCCCGACGGGATGCGGCGGAAAACTCTTTGCAACCCGGCGATGAATCGCCGGGCTACTTTCAACCGTCCCTACCGGGACGAAGAAGCAGTCAATCCATTGGCTTTATTCTCCATCGCGTAACATCAGTTAATGAGTGACAGCGGGCTACTGCCGTTTGCGTTCGTGGACAGTTAAATACACTCCTCGCCAGGTTTCGGCAAATTTTTCTCGTTGGGCGGCGAACTCCGGCCAGTTCCAGGGGTCAAGCGCCGGAGCTTGATTAAAAGTGACGACGACGGCGGCTTGATCCAGTTGGTGTCGTATGCGGTCGAATTCGATTGGGGCTTGCTGATCTGGCGAAAGGAAAAAGCTGATGGGCGAATCTATGTTGGGGTAAAGCAACTCCGCGCAGCCATTGTTGAAGTAATAAATCCGATGATCACCAGCCAGCGTTCGAGCATGGTTCCATTCTTCTTGTTGATCCGGGAATGCCCATAACCCTGCTGATTCAGGCGAACGTTTCATCCATTTCCAGGCGTTGATTGTGATTTGGTAACGTTCAAGGTTGCCGGCCAGCGCCAGCAAAATCATTGCCACCAGCAACACTGGGCGGATTCGGAACGTCGCCAGACCGAGAGCCACACCGGCCACCAACAACGAAGAGTAGTAAGTCCAAGAGCCTGGCCAACCAAAGAAGGTGAAGAGAAAAACGAAATGGCAGATGGCTATGATGGCGATGGCTTCGTGTTTGTGGGTTGGGTTTGTCAAAAGTCGCAGCAGTGAAATCACTCCGAAGCAAGCAAGCAGCAAGGTGCAGACAATCCAGAACCCGGCTGGAGTCTGGGAATAGTATTTGGTGAACTGAGCGAAGCCGCCCAGTTTTGG
>JAGNMH010000800.1 GCA_017991275.1 Acidobacteriota bacterium | reverse complement strand
ACCAACATCAGCCCTACTCCCCCAAGAGCCATTGCCGCCGCAGTCAGCTTGCCACCGGTCAGACGTTCAGCTTTTGACAAAACTCCATAAGTCCTAAGAAAGATCGGGGCCAGGTACTGCAGCATCAACGCATAACCAACGCTGACTTTGGTTAGCGCCAGATAGTAAAAACCCTGATTGGCCACCAGGCCTATCAAACCCAGCAATGCAAAAAATGGAACATCCGCCAAACGAATTTTGACCAGATGCTTTGCCGTCAGCCATAGCCACACAAAAAGAATGACCGTTGCAAATCCGGTACGAAAAACCAATAGATCATCGGGACGCATCTGACGATTGCGTAGTAAGTAGCTGGTAACCACACCGGAAAATCCCCACAGAGCCGCTGCGCCTGTTGCGAACAGATAGCCTTTGGTTGAGTGGTTTTCCACCTTGGTTTGCGAAATGGTTGGGTTGCTCACTTGGATGTGGGAGCCTCGAACTTTTCGGCGATCATTTTTTCGATGAGTGGGGTGCCGCGACGGCCATCAATTTGCTGAGCCTTCGAAAATGTCGAAACCAGAATCAGCAGATAAAAGATTAGCGCGGCTTGGCGAATGGTCTTCATGGAATCTCCAGTAATTATCATTGATTGTTGACGCTGGTCTGCGAAATGAAACTGCCGGATTAAATCTTGATCCAGAGCGTTGAAGTAACATCGAATAGTAAAAATATCAACGCCCCTGAATCGGCGTTTGATCGGTAGGGAGGTGTGCTAACATTACCGACAGGTCATACCAATCAATCAGTTTTTCTGAAAATGGCTTATGGCAAAACCAGCAATAATCAAGGAATAAACTAAGATGAATGCAGACGCGCTGGGACACATCAAACCGATTACCAAAAAAGATCAGATCGTTATTTCCGTCAAGAATGCAATTTTGGCCGGGAAGTTGGAATCGGGCGACCCTATTGTTGAAAACAAAATTGCACAGCAGTTAGGCGTCGGCACTCCGCTGGTGCGTGAAGCCTTGATCGAGTTAGAGCATCAAGGTTTTGTTCAGAAGGTTCCTTTCAAGGGAACTGTCGTAACCAAGCTTAGCCGTGAGGATATAGGTAATATTTTCCGATTGCGGGCAGAATTGGAAGCCATCGCAATTGAATGGGCTAAAGAAAAAGCGACTGCGCAAGACATTGAAGACCTGGATAATTTTACCGAAGGTATGAAAAACGCGGCTCTGGCTTTAGACCTGCCTGTATTTTATGAAAACGACCTGGCTTTTCACCGCAAAGTATGGGCGATAACAGACAATCCTTACCTGATTGATGCGCTCGAAAAAATTGTGGTGCCGTTATTCGCCTTCTTTGTGATGAAAAACATTCGCGAGCAGGTTAATTACATTGACAGTGCTGCCAGGCACGGCGAGATCATCGCTGCTTTACAGAGCGGGAAGGAGAAACAAATTCGCCTGAAGATGAAAGATTCCGTCGAATATTGGCAGAATGAAATTTTGGCCGGGTTGTTTCCCAATCGAAAACCATAAATTAATTGCTGACTCTACTTATGGAGAAGAAAGGAAAACCAAAATGAAAAAGCTTCTATCTGCATTGTTTTTTGTGTTGATGTTGTCCTCATTAACTTCTGGGTTAATTTCAGGAGCGCCTGCGCCTGTTGCTAATGGAGACTGGCCCCAATGGCGCGGAGCGAACCGCAATGGTTTGTCTTCTGAAACCGGGTTTCTGAAGCAATGGCCGGATGGCGGGCCGAAGACTTTATGGGCGATCTCTGAAATAGGCGAAGGCTTTGGCGCAGTGTCTATCAGCGGAGAAAGAATTTACATCCAGGGAACTCGCGGCGAAGCCAGCGTTGTATTTGGTTTGAATCGTGCCGATGGCAAAACCATCTGGTCAACCGCGCTGGGGCCGAAAGGAAGCGAGCGGCGGGGAAATGGTCCGCGTTCGACGCCGACAGTGGATGGAGACAGGCTTTACGTGCTGACTGAAAGTGGCGACCTGGCCTGTTTGCGAGCGCGTGACGGTTCGTCGGTTTGGCGCAAAAACATTCTGAAAGAGTTTGGCGCCAGCAATCCCGGATGGTTAATCAGTGAATCGCCTTTGGTTGACGGTAATCGAGTCATCGTTTCGCCGGGAGGCCGCGATGCTGGAATTGTCGCACTGGATAAAATGACCGGCCAGACGATTTGGAAAGCGGCTGGTCTGGGCAGTGAAGCGGCTTATTCATCCTGCATCGTGGCTGATGTTGGCGGAGTGCGAACGATCATGAACTTTACTTCCAGTGCGGCTGTGGGCGTCAGAGCAAGCGATGGAAAGGTGATGTGGCAATACAGCAAAGTTTCCAATGATACCGCTAATTGCACCACACCGGTTTTTTCTGACAACAAGGTTTTCTTCTCCTCTGCCTATGGCACAGGCGGAGCCTTGCTGAATTTGAGCGCGCAGGGCGGGGAAGTTAAGCAGCAGGAAGTCTACTTTACCAAGGATATGATGAACCACCACGGTGGGATGGTGTTGGTCAACGGCTATCTTTACGGTTTCTCGAATTCTGCTCTGACCTGCCTGGAATTTGCCACCGGTAAAAAGATGTGGGTGAATCGCAGCGTGGGGAAAGGTTCGCTGACCTATGCCGACGGAATGTTATTTCTGCTGGGCGAAGATCAGGTCGTCGGCTTGGCGGACGCTTCGCCGAATGGGTACTCAGAAAAAGGGCGCTTCACGATTGCCGACCTGGGCAAAAATAGCTGGGCGCATCCTGTCGTGGCTGGCGGCAAGCTTTACATCCGCAATCAGAACACGCTGACCTGTTACGACGTGAAGGCGAAGTAAAAGCAGTAACTGCAATTGGCTGCGATGCAAATTTGGCTTTCCAAAGACAGCGATGTATCCATACGCGAGCAACTGACGGCGCAAATCAAGCTG
>JAGNMH010000799.1 GCA_017991275.1 Acidobacteriota bacterium | reverse complement strand
GAATATGGGCGAATCGTAGGCATTATCACCAGACACGACGTGCTGGACATCGAAGCCTGAAACCGACTCTGAGGGCTGTTCGGGAAACTACCAATGCTCACGAATAAACAGGAATAGGCATTTTCAATCTGCCCAGTTCCAGGAGTTTATTTGTGAGCATTCGTGCTTATTCCTTGTTGATTTTCGTCACGGATTGAACATTTAGAATTTCGACGGATCGCACTTTCTAAACAGCAAAGCATTCCACATCATTTGCCGACGAAGTTTCGACTTGGTCAACAAGAAGACTGCCGCCACCAGATAAACTCCGCTGAAAATGTAACGAATGTGTTCATCCGGGAAAAAGAATTGGGCAGTGAACAACACCATCAACAGCACGGCTTCCCACAAAGCGAAGGTGAAATTTGAAATGACAATGGCGGCAAACAGCGATTGCGCCGAAGTCAGCAGCAACTCTTCTTTCTGACGACCATCCAAAATCATCGGGCCAGAGGCTCCGGCAGCAACGGCGTAAACCAGCGGGATGGCTCCAACCAGCAGAGTCCACTGATTGACTTTCGATGAAATCAGGGCGCCCAGGCCGGTTGAGCCTTTGCCTTTCAGTGCAAAGATTAATGCGATCAATACTTCTGGCGATTCCGAAGCCAACGGAGCCAGCCATTGCACCAGCAAAAACGTGCTGACGTTGTTAGCAGCACCGACTGCTTTCAAGCTTTCAGCAAAAGGTTCGGCGGAATACCAGATCACAAATCCCGAAAAGGCAAACATTAACAACACGACCAACCGCCGAGCATTATTGCCCAATCGCTGATCCAGTTCTGCCGCTACGCCCTGCAATTCTACGTCGTGTTTCTCGCCTTTCATTGCGCGTCCGGCGTAATAAGCGAACATTGCAAAAAAGATGACTGCGTCCCATAACGACAGAGTGCCTTTCAGCGGCAGAATCAGCGAATAAATGCTGGCCACAATCAGCAGGCTTAATTCCAACCCTTGAGAGTCATCAATCCGAATCTCTTTCTGTTTGTGCTTGAAGTAATAGACGATTGAGATAATCGCCCAACCTACGCCGATCAAAATTCGATTTGCGCCGGTCATATTGGCAATCGCCAAACCTTCGTGGCTGCGCGTCAAACCTTCGGTCCAGGCGTAATGCAATCCGATTGCGTATTCCGGCAGAACGCTAATCAACGCCAGGAAAATCAAAGCCAGTGAGCGCGGAATATCGTGTTCAGACAGTTCCGCTCCCCACCCCAACAGGAAGGCGGCGCTGACAATCGCCAAACCGGAAAGCACCGAAACCACGGCGGGGTTTATGTGATGCGCCTGGCCGGTGAGAATCAAAACCATCCAGGGCAGCGGAATTGCGACTGTAAAAATTAAGGGTAGAAACTTTTTCATTGATGTTTAATTTGAAAGACGGATCCCGTCGCAACCGCTCCGGGTTACGCACCGGTTGCTATTCGCCAAGAACTTTGATGATTACGCGTTTGCGCCGCTGGCCATCAAATTCGGCGTAATAAACCTGTTGCCAGGTTCCCAAATCCAATCGGCCGTTTGTGATCGGCAAAATGATTTGATGATGCATCAGCAGGTTTTTCAGATGGGCGTCGCCGTTGTCTTCGCCGGTTTGATGATGGCGATAATCCGCCCGAGTCGGGGCAAGATGCTCCAGCCATTCATCAATGTCGGCAATCAAACCGTCTTCTGCATCGTTGACGTAAACAGCGGCAGTGATGTGCATGGCCGAAACTAAAACCATGCCTTCTTTGACATTGCTGTCGGCGACAGCCTGAGCGACCTCGTCTGTGATGTTTATGTATTCACGACGGTTCTTTGTGTTGAAGACGAGATACTTCGTCAGAGATTTCATTCAAGATTGCCTTTCGGGAAAATTCGAGATGTTTAGAACAGCGATTATGTCCCGTTTTCCGGCTGAAGGGCAAAGCAAAAGGCAGTCGCGTTTGGTCAGCAATGCTTCGACGGCTATAATCAGCCTTACTTCAACCCAATGACTTACGAAAATAACAGCAGGAGTAGTAATGCCCAAGATCGCAGACATCGAATACACGCCGAACCCAAACGCAGTGAAGTTCATTTTGAAAGAACCGGTCACCGCCGGGTATTCGCGTTCATACCAAAACGCCGATTCGGCGGTGGCCGATCCGTTAGCCGACTCTTTGTTCAAAGTCGGTAACGTCACTTCGGTGTTTTACATGGATCGTTTCGTCACCGTAAACAAAGAAGACGATGTCAGTTGGGAAGACATGCTGAAAAAACTGGCTGAACCGATCCGTTCAGCGCCGTCAGCTTCCGAAGCCGCCGCGCAAGCTCCAAAAACCGCACCAAGTTTTTCCATCGGCGATGACCCAATTCTGGACAAAATCAATCAAGTTTTGGATGAAAAGATTCGCCCTGGACTGGCCGGAGACGGCGGCGGTTTGGAAATCATCGGCTTCCACGACAAAAAATTGATGATTAGTTACCAGGGCGCTTGCGGAAGCTGCCCAAGTTCAATCGGCGGAACACTGATGGCCATCGAACACATGCTTAAAGAAGATGTTGATCCTGAAATTGAAGTGATCTCTGTCTAAACATCAAAAATCAAAAGGCAATTATCAAAAGTCAAAAGTTCGTAAATTCTCCTACTTCTGCTTTTTGATATTTGCCTTTTGATTTCTATTCAGGTTGGCAAATACACGCTCACCTTGGTTCCCACGCCTTCTTCGCTTTCGATTTCAATCCTGCCATTATGCTTTTTGATGATTTCCTGAGTAATCATCATGCCCAACCCGGTGCCGTTCCTTTTGGTGGTGTAAAACGCTTCAAAGATTCTATTTCTGGTTTCTTCGGACATGCCTGAACCGTAATCGAGCACGCTGACCTGCAACGCCCCGTGTTGGCCATTGAATTCTGAAAACCGT
>JAGNMH010000102.1 GCA_017991275.1 Acidobacteriota bacterium | reverse complement strand
AACTTTGAGAGTGTAGCGAAACTGCTGCCAACTGCCGAAAGCGCCAGCGGTCCTTTCGTGTTGGGAATGGCTTTGGGGCTGACGCGCCAACTGCCATCGGCGAGCTGATCGAAGCGCCAAAGTTGTTCGGGGCTTCCGGTGAACGTGGGTATTGCAATCAACTCGCCGCCTTCTGTCGCGGTCAGCGTGCGCGTAGTTCCCGCAATCGTGATCTTGAAATACGGCGCGCCGAGATAGCCTCCGGTGTTGGCAACAGGTTCAATCGTCCATTTCTGCTGCGCCTGAAGCATGTAATTGCCCATGCGAATGCCTACGTTGCCCGCCGACCATTTCGGCGAGACTTCGGCAACATCCTGCGTCGGAATCGGTTTGCCAGTGCCCGCGAAAATTCCGCCTCCGGTTCCGGGGCCGGTACCTGGCGGCGGGCCTTGCGGTGGCCCTTGATTGCCAGCCGCAGGCGGTGTCGCGCCCGGAGGAGGGCCGCGCCTGACAGGTCTGCCTCCTACGGGAAAGCCTTCGACGGCAAGTTCAAGCACAGTGCCAGTGCGCACTGATTCAAACTGATATGTGCCCGCACGCAAATTGTCGCCCGCGACCGGCCAGCCGTCTTTCCATTGCAGCGGGCGAATGTCGAGCACGCTGGCTCCGCCTCTGTCCAAGTCGGCTTCGTAATGCATTGAGAACCGCTGCACGCCGTCGCCCAGATCGAACAGTCCGAAATGGCCGGGGCCGATGACGCGACCGGCGGACGTGACAAACAGCTTGCCGCCGCCTTGAATCATGTCTACGCCCATGTTGTCGAGGAAGGGGCCAGTCACTTTTTTCGAGCGACCAACGCGGATGTTGTAACCCGAATCGGCTCCGCGACAGCAACTGCCATGCGTGACTAACAGGTAATACCAGCCTTCGCGATAGATCATGATCGAGGCTTCGCTGTTGATGGCGATATTGACGGGCTTGACGGCGGGATTCAGCCGCTTGCCTGTTTTGGGATCAAGTTCAACCAGCCGGATGTAGCCGAAATAGGAACCATAAGTGAGCCACAGCCGCTTGGTCGTAGGATCAAGCAACAAACCCGGATCAATCGCGTTACAGTCTTCGACGCCATCGGAGGAAGCGACTATGCCGCCCTCTTCCCATTTGTAATCTGGCGAATTGGGATCAAGCGTTTTGTTGGTGAGCAGGAAGATGTCGGCTTTGGTGACTCCGCTGTTGGCGGCGATGTACAGGAAATATTTGTCGCCAATGTGAATCACATCCGGAGCCAGGCCGCGTCGTGGTAGCCGCGCTCCCTGCCGCCACGTCCACCCATCATCGGAAACGAGCGACGATCCTCCCGTGCCGTATGTGTAGTACTTGCCGTCGCAGAAAACGATGGTGGAAGGGTCATGAATTCCGATCTGACCATCGAGCGCAAAGACGTGTGAGTGTTGGATGAAGAAAGCAGCCATCAGAATGAAGACAGTGCCCACCAGGATTTTTTTCATAATTTGGTGTTTTGAAAGAGGAGTTTCCCTGATCAAGCCGTAACAACAGACGGCATTTATCGTTCAGTCGGCATTACTTACAGTCTTTAACGAAACAAAGATGCTTGCTGAAAAACGGCATCACGTAATTTTGAAAACGTACCGCGACTGCGCTGGTGTGCGTGCCCTGATAAATTTCAAAGCTGTTGGCAATCCCATATTTGTCCAGCACGTTGTGCAGCTTTTCTGAATCCACTTTCAGCCCGTCTTTGTCGCCCACATCAATCGAAATCGCTCGATATTGCCGCAGGTTACCGATGTATTGATCAATGAACGCCAGCGGCGCATTGGCTGCAAATCTTGCGATAACGTCCGGTTGGACTTCGCCGTTTTTGCGCGGCAGATCGAGATAGAGCGGGGGATTTTTGGGATTGGGAGCCCACGCAGAAGCTGCGGCAAGATTCGCGCGTGGGCCAAAGCCTAACTTGGCGGAATCTTCGGGTGTCTTCACGGCTTCCAGTGCCTTTTCGATTTCTGGATTGGTGGGGCCAGCCTGACGCGGCGACAAGCAGCACGGGCTCATAATGTACACGCTGCCGAAAACGTCTGAATGCTTCATTCCGATGCGCGTCGCCCCGTAACCGCCCATCGAATGGCCGACCAGGCCGCGACTTGTGCGCTTCGGAATCGTGCGGTAATGCGCGTCAATGTAAGCAACAACATCGCGCGCAACGTAATTCTCGAAATCGCCCGTCGTTGGCGAGCTTGAATACATCGAACCGTTGTGAATGGTCTTGGAATCAGGCAACACGACAATCATTTCCTGCGCACCTTGTGCGAACGCACCTTCGATGGTTTGCGGGACTACGATTTCTTTAGACCATTGCTCTGCGCCGATGGAATAACCGTGCAGCGCATACACGACGGGATAGCGTTTGGACTTGTTCGTCGCATAACCCGGAGGCAAAAAGACAATCGCGTCACGATCAACCGCATTGCCTTCCAGATTGCCTTCCAGTGCTGTGCCGTGGATTTTGATGCGCTCCACTTTGGCGGGCTTTGCGCCGGGAACTACGGGCGGCACTTCAGTTTTGACTTGCGCGGCTACTGGCCGCGCAAGTCCAAACATCAACATCAGCAAACAAATGAATTTCATCTTGAGCATTCTTTTCCTCAGTGAATTGCGAAAGTGCAAAACAGGTTAACGAAATAGCCTGGGCGCGAAATCCTTCAAATCGCGCCGCCATGTTTGCCACTCGTGGTCGGTGCCGGGTGATTCATAATAGACGTGCTTGATGCCTCCGCTCTCTAATGTTTTGTGAAAGTTGTTGACGCCTTGATACATTCGCTCCGGTTCTTTGGTGCCAATGCCTACCCACACCAGTCGCACCTTTTTGTTAAAGGCCGCCGCATTGCTCATCGCGCCGCCAAAAGCAGTCTTGAGATCAACGGGACCTCCGCCCATACCGCCGCCAGCGCCGCTGAATCCGCCAATGTAAGCAAAGGTGTCGAGGTTCTTCAGTGTGATCTGGAAGGTTTGCATGCCGCCCATCGAAAGCCCTGCCATCGCACGGTTTTCGCGATTCGGCAGTGTGCGGTAGGTTTTATCCACGAATGGAATCAGCGCCTGTGTCAGATCGTCTTCAAACGCGGAAAACATTTCCTGCATTGCCTTTGCGCGATCAGGTGAAGTGGGAGGGCCAGTCACAGCGGGCGCGGCTTGCCCCGCGCGTTTGGCGTAACCATAGGCCATCACAATGATCATCGGTTTGGTTTTTCCTTCGGCCAGCAAATTATCCAGAATGAAATTTGCGCGCCCCTGTCGAATCCAGCCCGTTTCGTCTTCGCCTCCGCCATGTTGCAAATAAAGCACTGGAAAGCGTTGTTTGGTTTGCGATTCATAACTCGGCGGCAAATAGACCATCGCGTGCCGCCAACTGCCTGTCACTTTCGAGTTGTACCAAACATCGCGCACCTGACCGTGCGGCACGTCTTGAATTGAGTAATACGTCGAGCCGGCTTCGGGAACTTCCACGGCGCTGGCGTATTTGCTGCCGCCAAAGAAAGACTGGCTGCCAATATCAGTGGCCTCCGCGCCATCCACGACGAAGTTGTAATAATGCAGACCCGGAACCATCGGCGGTGTCGTATAGGTCCAGAACCCATCCGCCTGCTTTTCCATGTCAGCTTTCGGATTGCTCCAGAAATTGATTCTGACTTTGGTGGCATCAGGAGCTTTCACGCGCAACTGCACTCGGCCAGCGCTATCTACCTTTGGATATTCAGCGCCCCAAACGTTGGTTGTCGCAGGCTGAAAATCGCCCGCGTCTTGTGCATAACCAATTTGCGCAAACAGTGCGCAACATAAACATGCAAATAGGATGATCCAAACTCGTTTCATCTGTTTTCTCCTCGTTCGGTTCGTAAATTGAGCCACGTAATAGTTTGATTAACAGCGGTTGTACTTCCTAACACCGTCAGTTGCTGATCTTAATGCCTCAGAATCGAGAGCATCTTCTCTGCGTAACGCTTGCCAAGCTGCCTGTAACCATCCGCGGTGAAATGAAGATGATCGGTATTGCACGGCAACCCCGCCGAGGAAATGACATACGAATTTGGCAGCGTTTCCGGGAGCTTTTTCATGATTTCATTCGCGCTGGCTTTTTCGCCTCCCTGATCGGCATTGACAACTTCGCCCGCCAGCAGCGGCACTGCTTCAGGCTTGAGATTCAAATCCTTAATCAGATTGTCATACACAACCTTTACCTTCTTCGGCCAGTCCTTGTCCTCGGCATTGGACTCTCCCTGATGCAACAGGATTCCCTTGATTACCCCGGACTGCTGGGCAATTTTTGCCAGTTCAACCAAATAGGCATATGGGTTCCCATCATATTCATTGGCAAATTTTACCTTCCAGGCGTCAGCCGTCGCCAGATATTCGCGGAAGCCGTCTTTGTCCCACAACTCAATCTTTGTGCCTGAAACGCCAACCTTGACTACGCCAACCCTGATATTTTTCGGAAGATTGGCGGTCATAGTTTTGCCAAAGGAATCAACGAGGGAAATGCCTCTCGTACGACGAGTCAGTGGAGGAATCGCGTCATACCATTGGCCTTTCTTCCACTCCCTGTTAGGAACATCGAAGTCCGCCAGCACACGAAAGCGAGAATCAACAATGCGATCATGCTCTTCGATTCGCCCTCCTCCTTCCATGTTGGATTGCCCAAAGCACAGGTAGATGTGGAAATTCGGGTCGGGGTCAGCAAAAGCCCGAGTGGCAGAAGTAAGTAACACTGCAAGAAAAAACAATGTCAGCTTTATTTTCATAACAGTCATCCCAAATCTATTTCAACCGCAGCCGCAAAACCGTCAACGAATGCGCCGGGAAGGTGTAATTGAAGCCATTGTTCGCCACCGAAGCTTGGAACGTGCGCGTCACTGGCCTTACTTTTTTGTCATCTCCAAAGGTGTGCGTCGCCTTCAGATCAGGGTAATTCATTTCCCAGACACCGACTTCATTGAGCAAACTGCCTTCCTGATTATCAATCCGTGTTGTCAGGTCTTTGTCTTTGCTGCGATTGAGTACATTGACATAGATTGTTTTCTCCGCTGCGTTATAGGTAGTCGAAACGTCCAGATAGCGCAGCTCCGGGCGGTTGCCGACTCTGTATTTTGGCGCTGAGACATAAACATCCAACGACTGATTACCGCGCTGTTTGGAAAATTCCACCAGCGGAAAATAAATCGGCTGTAAAAACAGTCCCTGTTTATTGGTCGTGATTGGCGCAATGACGTTGACCATCTGTGCGATGTTCGCCATCTTCACAACATCGGCGCGACGGAAGAAGGAATTGAAAAACATGCCCATCGCCAGTGCGTCTTCAAAGTTGTAAACCTCTTCCAGCTTTTGCGCGTTGAACGCGCGATACCAGACATTCCATTCGTCGTAAGCGATGTAAATCGGGCGCGGATTTTGCTGACGATTTTGCACTTCCTTGATCTGGCTGGCCGTGACATTGATGTAATTATCAATCGTTTGTGAATTCGCCATGAACTTCTCGAAATCGTTATCACGGTTGTTGATGTAAGTGTGCAGCGCAATGTAATCGGCCTGATTGCGCAAGGTTTCCAGCACGGTGCGGTTCCAATGCATCCAATCCGCCGTTGGGCCGTAATTGCTGGAACCGCTGGCAATCAGCTTGATGCTGGGATCGGTTGAGCGCATGGCTTTACCGGCTTCGAGCGCGAATTTGGAATACTCTTCTGCGGTCTTGTTGCCGAGTTGCCACGGGCCGTCAATCTCGTTGCCGAGCGCCCAGTACTTAACTTTGTAAGGTTGCTCGCGGCCATTCTTACGACGTTGCTGTGCCCAAAATGTGTTTTTTGATTCGTTGCAATACTCGACCCAATGTCGCGCATCATCAATCGTACCGAGGCCTGCGTTGATGCAGATGTAAGGTTCCGCGCCGATCATCTCGCAATACTTCAAAAATTCATCCGTGCCGAAGCGATTACTTTCCAAATCATCCCACGCCAGGTCTTTGCGCACTGGGCGCTGATCTTTCGGCCCGATGCCGTCTTTCCAGTTGTAACCCGATGCGAAGTTTCCGCCCGGCCAGCGCAGAATCGAAACGTTGAGTTGCTTGACCACGTCCATTACGTCTTTGCGATAGCCGTCTTTGTCGGAGAGCAGGCTTCCTTCTTCATAAATTCCGCCGTAAATCATCCGACCCAAATGCTCAGCGAAATTGCCAAATAGTAACGGATCGACTTCTCCGATGGTGCGATCAGTATCTATCTTGATGCGTGCTTGCGGCGTTTGACCATATACGACTGTCAGGCCGCTAAACGTCAGACAGGTGACGATGATATGGGTGAACAAGCGCGACATAAATGTTCGCATAAAATAAGCTCCTATTTTGGTGTTGTAGGCGATGGATTTTGGTGGCGGCCTAAGCGTGTGCCTTTACGTCCCGTATAAAACTTTAGTGCCATATCCGCGTAGTCGGGGTAAACCTGACAACGATGTTGGTCTACCCCGACTACGTATTCCCGACTACCGACTCCAATTTTTAGAAGAACGACTTGGCGTCAATCAGAACGAATACTTCAGTCCCAGTTGAAGTTGACGCATCGGTAGTGCCGTTGAGCTTATGACACCGAAGCCCTGGTGCGCGGCATTGGAAGCCGCTCCCGGGAATGTCGGGCCAGCAAGAATGTTTCCGTTAGGCGCGCCCCATACAGGATGGTTAAACACGTTGAACGCTTCCAGCCGGAACTGGAGCACGTGGCCTTCCTTATAACCCATGTGGAATTGCTTATGCACCGCCATATCAATCGCCTGAAAATGCGGTGTAATCATTGTATTACGCCCGACATTGCCGAAGCTTCCCTGAGGAGCCACGACAAAGGCGGCTGGATCGTACCATCGCGAGGGTGTGCGGTTTGCCACGTACCCATTGCCTGTCCCTGACAAGCTGGGACGATCAGGTAGCGGGTTGTTGGTACCGGCATTATTGATCCCGATGGTAAGACTTTGGGGAACGCCGCTCTGGATAGTCGAATTGGCGCTCAGTTGCCATCCACCGACAAACCCATTGGCTATTGAATTGCTAATACTCAAGAGCTTGCCTCTGCCAATCGGCAACTCATAGACAGCCCCTAGAACCCAGCGATGGCGTACGTCGAAGGACGACAAACCCCGCTCGCATCGCAAACAACTACTGTCTTGTGGAAAGAGCGTGTCAAGACCTTGCGTGCGCGTGCCGCTGGCGTTATCAATAGATTTTGACCAGGTGTAATTAGTGGTCAAGCTGACGCCTTCGCTGAAGCGTCGTGTCAGCTTAACGCTTCCGGCATTGTAGTTTGCGTTGAAACCATCATTAACATAGGAGATGACTCCAAAATTGGCAAATGGGCGACGCGAATTGATACTACTTAATGGACCCGGGAGCGCCTGGTTGATATTTTGGAAGCCGTAGAGGTGATGACTTTGCGACCCAAGATAACCAACTTCCAATGCCCAGTTATCACTGAGTTGCCGTTGCACGTTCAGCACATACTGTATGGTGTAAGGAGTAGCGTGGTCGTAAGCAGCAGTCAACGCAAACGGCGGTGGAACCTGAACAACAGCTCCGTTTCCGCCGGAAATTGCATTGCTCCAGGTTATTGGAAGTGCAGGCGTCGTGGTCAGGTCCACGCGAGCCGCGATATTGCGTGCCAGGTCAAAGTACGCAGAGTTGGCAATGTCTTCCATATAAAAGACGCCAAACCCGGCCCGGATCACTGTCTTATTATTCGGCGAGTATGCGATGCCAACCCGCGGAGCGAAGCTCTTGTATTTGGTCTCCTTGAGGTTGTTGCTCAGACCTGTGCCGCAAACCGCTTTTGTGCTGGTCCACCTGATGCTCAACCCCTCGTAGGGATCCGTGCAATTCTTGCCCTGCCTCACAAAAAACGGCCAGTCCGCTTCAGGAACGTTGGCATTAAATTGGATCTTCGGTACTGCAACCGCGAAATAGTTGCCATACTTATTGGTAAAAGGCGGCGTCAGTTCGTAACGCAAGCCCAACGAAAGGGTCAGCTTGGGAGTGACTTTCCAGGTGTCATCAATGAACGTATGGAAGACGTTGCGCTGAAACTTCGCATCGGCAATGGCGGCCGCATTGGTGGAGACGAAAAGTTTCCCCAGCAGGAATTCGGCAAAGGAGTAGCCGCCATTTCCAGTTACAGGGTCCTTTGTCGCGTTCGCCTGGAATGTAAACACACCGCGTGAGAACTGGTTGCCTACCTGGTTGTAGTTTTGCCGGTTGTACTCGCCTCCGAAGGCAAAGGTGTGCTTGCCATGAATCCAGGACAACTTATCAACAAATTGCAGGGTGTTGTTGTTATTTGCGTAGGGTCCGTCATTGGCGTCGCCTATCCCGGTAAATCCACCTCCGTTAAATACTACGTTCGGAATTCCCCAAGTGATCGGGGCGCCAGATTTTTGGTTTGGAATACCAATACCGGAAATAACATCCAGACTGCCAGCGCTCAGAGTGCCAAGCGAGTTGAAGAAACGCGTATAGCCAAAGCGGGCATCGTTGACCAAATTAGAAGTAATGGTTCGCGTGTTGGACCCGGTGTATTGTTCGTAGTTGGTCAAAACCTTCGTCCCCGCGAGATTCAGGCCTTGCGTCGAGTTATTTTCGTCGCCCCAGTTATATCGTCCCATCCACTGCGACTTCGGCGACTCTATGAAGTCCAGTCTTAGCACAAACCCATCACGGTTGAAGGGTTGAGAACTGGTTTGCGCATAGTTGTTTGTCGTGAGCGCATTGCCTGAATTGTAGTATTTCAAAAACTTCACTGAGATCGGGTCCAACCGATTATTGGGAATGACGTTGCCCGCGAAGGGTAGTCCCGTGTTCGGGTCGTAGATGACAGTAGAGGGAAGCAGCTCGCTGAAATCGCCACCAAACATCTTCGTTGTCGGTACGGTAAAAGTATTCAGTACGCTCTGCCGACGACGAAGCGCCTCGTAGTTGGACATGAAAAACAGCTTGTCTTTCCCGTTAAAGAGTTTGGGAATGCGCACCGGCCCATCCATTTCGAATCCGAAATCGTTCCATTTGAACGGGTTCTTGGGCCTGGCGGAGGTAAACTGGTACTGCTTGGCGTCCAGCTTGTCGTTGCGCAGAAATTCGAAAAGAGTGCCGTGGTAGGCGTTGCCGCCCGATTTGGTAAGCACGTTCACCTGCGTGCTTTGATGCCCGTACTCCGCCGGGTAAACGCCGATTTGAACCTTAAACTCCTGAATGGCATCAATAGATGGCAGTGCGACGTAAGAATTGAAGTTCACGTCCATGTTGTTGACGCCATCAAGAGTGTAGTAATCGTAGAAAATGCGTTGCCCACCAGCGGATATCGCTTGTTGAGCGCGTTCGCCGCCTTGGCGAGCACCTGCTTGTCCTGCGGCTGGTGCCAATACGTTCACATTGGGCGAAAGCGCAACAAGGTTTAGATATTGTCGGCCGTTCAGCGGCAGTTCAGTAACAATCTTATTGTTGATGACTGTGCCGACAGTCGCGTTTTCGGCGTTAAGCAGTGCGCTGTTGCTGGTAATCGTCAGCGTCTCGCCTACCTGGCCGACTTCCATCGTCACATCCAATCGCACCGTCTGCTGGATTTCGAGCGTGATGTTATCCAGTCGGGCGGTCTTGAACCCTTGCTGCTCGACTTTCAACTCATACCCGCCGGGCAACAAAGACGGAAAGGCATATAACCCTTCACTTGTAGTAGTGGCTTTACGCGTTGCGCTGGTCGCTTTGTTTGTAGCCGTCACAGTTGCTCCACTGACGGCTGCGCCTGAAGAGTCTGTCACCAAGCCGGTAATCTCGCCGCTGGTCTGAGCGTTGCCGATAACGGCCAAAACGCAGAGCATCACCACACTGGTCAGCACAATAAATCTTGAACAAGTTTTCATTACACATTTCCTCCGTTAAAGGTGCGCCGCAGTTTGTCAGGCTGCGGAGAATTTGGGACTAATGTGGCAATAGTGATCCGAGGCCAGCGAGAGCTAGCTCACGCTGACCGGGCAAATCTTGCCAATGTAATTAGGACGAAGCCTCTAACAGCAAAGCCAGTGGTCTGTTTAGTTGAGGACTTACACAAACATAGGAAAAAGCCATCTAGCGGTTTCTTTTTTCAGCAGCGAGACCGTTTGCACTCCCAAGTTTTGCGTAAGTCCTGTATCAGTCAATTGGTTGGAAAGCGGCGCCGTTGTACTTCCGCCACAAATGCCTGACAAGTCTTGGAACGTTACAAAACGTTTGGTAACATCACTCCGCACTGCCAACATCACGACAAAAGTCCCTGGGTTAGAAGCACTTATGCGCGAAACGTCTCTTGCACCCAACCAGTCTCTATCGAGCGAGCAAAAGTGCGCGGCGCTCGAAGCCGTGCTACACAGCCAAACCTTTGCCCGTGCCGACCAGTTGAAATGTTTCCTGAAATACGTCAGTGAAATGGAGATGGCCGGGCGCGGCCACGAACTGACCGAGTATCTAATTGGCACCGAAGCACTGGGGAGACCTTCAAATTATTCGCCGGGCGATGATTCGGCAGTACGCACTCGGGCCTTTGCGCTCAGGAAGAAGCTGCAGGAGTTTTACGAACAGGAACAGCCCGGTGCTACGCTGCGCATCGAATTGCAAAAAGGCTCTTACTGTCCACACTTTGTTGAGTGCCTGCCGTATCCCAAAGTGAGTGAAAACGGAACATCGGCTGAGCAAATCGCGTCGCAGCTTGTCCATTCACCCGCGACGCATCAAGAATTAATGCCAGTTGAGACAATAGGCC
>JAGNMH010000798.1 GCA_017991275.1 Acidobacteriota bacterium | reverse complement strand
CGAGAAGGCTTACCTACAATTCGGCTATGCGAATCAAGATCAGTTTGATGCCACTCGATGATCCGGCTTCGTTGCCGCTGGATCATTATCCACTTGCCGCGTTGATCTATAGGTCAGTCAGTATAGTCGCGCCGGAATACGCTGCGTTTTTGCACGAACAGGGTTATCAGCAGGACGCGGCGAATGCCCGCGCGGCTTTCAAGTTCTTCGTTTTCTCCAAGCCTTATCTGCCGGATACACTGCTGGACAAAGGGCGCGATGAGCATGTCTGGTTTCGCGGCGGGCGCGTGACCTGGCAAGTGGCTTCGCCCGAAGAAGGATTCATCGCCGCACTGGTCAATGGGTTGGTGACCCAGCAGGTCGTCACAATCGGCGATCAAAAATCCGTCACGCGCTTTGTCGTGACGCAGATTGAAGAGATTCTGCCGCCGGTCTTCAGTGGGCAGATGCGTTTCACGACCTTGTCTCCGTTGACGGCTTCAATCAGCGAACCGGGAAACAAGGAGAAACAATTCTTGCGTGCTGATGATCCGCGGTTTGATTCACACGTCTGCAATAACCTATGCCATAAGTTTCGCATCTGGACGGGCGAAGGATGCGAGGTTGACGGGTTGCGGTTCGAATTCGATTGGAATTACATCGAACGGCGCGGCGGCGTGCAGCGCGTTTCTCGGCTGGAATCTTACAAAGGCACGAAGATCAAAAGCTGGCAGGCGCCGTTTACCGTCACCGCTCCACCGGAATTATTACAACTCGGATGGGAATGCGGTTTCGGCGAAGGGAATTCAAAAGGGTTTGGGATGGTGCAGGCCAGTGACGTGCATTCAAAAACAAGGCTCATTTACAGCAGTCATTGATATGGTAGTGGCTCAGTCGGATGAGACAACCGAGAGATTGCAAGCGATGAAGATGGCGGAAAGTACTGTTTTGAAGCCTGTATGTGTTACGGAACGTGTTACTGGCAGCAAAAACAGAGAAGACTTAACGCAGTTTTTCGCGCTAAGTCTTTTAGAATGAATGATGGGCTTGGCTGGACTCGAACCAGCGGCCTACTGCTTAGGAGGCAGTCGCTCTATCCACCTGAGCTACAAGCCCTGTTAAAACTACGAGGCGTATCTTAACAGCGAGAACACATCATAACCAGCCAGCTTTTCGCGTCCTGGCAAAAACTCCAGTTCGACCACAAACGACAATCCGACGATATTGCCGCCAAGTTTTTCCACCAACTGGGTGACGGCTTTGGCGGTTCCGCCTGTCGCCAGCAGGTCGTCAATTATGATGACGTTGTGGTCTTTGCCGACCGCGTCGCGGTGGATTTCCAGAGTGTCTGTGCCGTATTCCAATTCATAGCTGATGCTTTCTTTTTCAGCAGGCAGTTTTTTAGGTTTACGGACGGGGACGAAACCGGCTCCAAGCTGCGCGGCAATGTAAGGCGCAAAGATAAATCCGCGCGATTCTATGCCGATGACGGTATCAATCGCATGGCCTTTGTATTTGGCAGTCATTTGATCCAGCACGGTTTTCAGTCCGGTTGGATGTTTCAACAGAGTGGTGATGTCGTAAAACAGAATGCCGGGTTTCGGGAAGTCTGGCACTTCGCGGATCAAGGTTTTCAGTTCCTGTTCAATTTTTGAATCAGCGGACATTGAGTGAAGGTCTCCTTCTTAAATCAGCGCACAAACCTTTTAGACAGGATTTACAGGATTCACCGGATGAAGGTCAGATTTAAGCTGGTTGCCAGCTAAATCTTGTTCATCTTGTCAATCCTGTCTATTTCGGCTGTTTCAAAAGAAGTGTGCCCCGAAGTTGTAGTTTAATGGTCAATGCGAAAATCGCGGTAACGACCGGTGACGGTCAAATCGGTTTCTTCCAGGTCGGTTACTTCGGCCATCACCGGCTCAGTGGCCAGATCGTTTTTGAATTGATCCATTGCGTCGCGGTCGCCTTCGGCTATGACTTCGACGCGGTCGTCGGGCAGGTTGCGAACGGTGCCAAGCACCTGATGGCGCGCAGCCGCTCGCATCGCGAAGAAGCGATAACCCACGCCCTGAACCATTCCGGAAATGATGAAACGTCTGGCAACCATTGTGAAATTCTGGGAAATCCGTTCGAAAAACTTGACTGCGGCAGTGACGAAGGGCAAAGTTCACATGCTTTTCAATTAAATCGCTGCTCGCTTTACCGATCAATCCTGAAGATGGAAAGTAGCCGGTGAGTTCTGAGTTGTCAATTCTTGGACAAGGTCAGCGACAAAGCAGTCCACACTCAAAAAGAGGAAAACTACGATGGATAACAACACCATCAGAGCCACGTTTTTTACAGTTGTCCTGATTGCGGCTTTGGGACTTGGCCAAGGCATGGAATCGTTTGTCAAAACCGCCTCGGCAAAGTCGGCTGAGCCTGTTGTCCAGGCCGTGCCGCAACTGGCTTCGGCTTACAAAGTCCCGGACAACATAGATTTCCGCAGCGCCAACATCATCAGCGAAGGAGTTCGATTGCACGCCGAATTGTTTTCGTTGAAATCGAATGCGGGTAAAAAACTGCCGACGGTGATTCAAGCTCATGGTTGGGGAGGAACAGCCGCCGGTTTTCGCTGGGATGGAGTCAAACTGGCTGAAGCCGGTTATCTGGTCATCAACTTCGATTATCGCGGCTGGGGCGAAAGTGATTCGCGGCTGATTCTGGTTGGCAAAGCTCCTGAATGGAAAAGCACCGACGAAATGAAAGAGGCTCGCAAATTCACCGCTGAAGTTCAGGAAGTTCGTGGCGTGGTTGATCCGCTGGAAATGACCACCGACTGGTTCAACGTAGTTCATTGGGCGATGGCGGAACCGATGGTTGATGTAAACCGAGTCGCATTGCGAGGTTCCAGCTATTCCGGCGGTCACGTGCTTTATGTTGCCGCGCGCGACCCTCGCATCAAAGTCATTATTAGT
>JAGNMH010000797.1 GCA_017991275.1 Acidobacteriota bacterium | reverse complement strand
AATCAACACTGATGACCGAGGCGTTTATCGCGTACACTCACTGCCTCCTGGAAAGTACAAAGTAAGTTTCGGTTACTCGTCGCAGGACGGACCTCAATACGATATCTCGCGGCTTTATTTCGCTAAAACCTTCCACCCGGACACGACCGACGAAAAGCAGGCAAAGATCATTGAACTCGGCGACGGCACAGAAGCCACGGACATTGACATCAAAATTGCCGAGTCCAAAAAGGCTTACGACATTTCCGGCAAGGTCATTGAAGCAGGAACCGGTCAACCAATCGCAGGCATTCGCATCGCTTACGGCACTATCTTGCCCGACGGCAGAATCTCCGGTTCGGTAAGTGGAATGGCTGTCACCGACGCTCAGGGCGAATACCAGCTTCAGGGAGTGCTGCCGGGCAAGTATTTCGTCTTCGCCGATTCGCGCTTCGACTCACAGGCAACGGATTTTTACAGCGACCAAACTCCGGTTGAAATCAGCAACAGCGACATGACTGGCATTGAGATAACCGCTCATCGGGGTGGTTCGGTCAGCGGCGTGGCCATCGTCGAAGGAACCAACGATCCGGCAATCCTGAAACAATTATCCGGCATAAATCTGAACCTCGGCTATCGCTCACCGGAAGCCAGCATAAGTAGTAGCCGCAACATCAGGCTAACCGCAAACGGCAGCTTTCGATTCAGCGGCGTAAAACCGGGCAAAGTTGATATTCGTGCATACACTTCTCCAGAGGGGTTGAAACAAATTCGCGTTGAATATAACGGTGTTCCGTTAACCGACGGGTTTGAAGTTCAGGCAGGCGAAAATCTGACCAATGTGCGGGTCATTTTCGGTTACGGCACAGGCGTCGTTCGTGGACAGTTGAAATTTGTCGGCGGCACACCTCCACTAGAAGGCGTGACCCTACTCATCAGCGGCAAATTTCTGAGCGGGACTGGCAGCAGTTTCAACGCCCCGGTTGATGCGCGTGGCCAGTTCGTTTTGAAAAACCTGATTGCGGGCGAATATGAACTCAGGCTGATTGCCTTCACTTCCAACGGCACGCCCGAAATGTCTCAACTGCTGCGCCTGATGAACAAAGTCACCCAGCGTGTGATGGTTGGCAGCGGTGAAATGCCAATCGAATTCCTGGTTGATCTGAGCCAAAAGGAGAACGACAAATGAAAACTTTTAACCGTCGCACATTGTTCGTTCTTCTGCTTTTGTTTACGCCGCTTATTCCCGTCAACGCTCAACAACAGCATGGCACGATCACCGGGCGGGTTGTCACTGAAGACGGCGCGCCTTTACCTGGTATCACGGTCATGCTCGTGTCCAACAGCAACAGCTTGACCTCACGCTCTTTCAAGACAAGTTTGACCGACGAAGATGGCAATTTTCAGTTCACCAACCTGACACCACGCGGTTACTCAATCTCGGTGACGGAATCGCGTGGTTACGTACAACCATTGCGTCCGTCAAATTTGCCACGGCTGGTTTATCGAATCGGAGAGAACGCAGTTATTCGTATGATGCGAGGCGGGGTCATTACCGGTAAAGTCACTTATACCAATGGCGAACCGATAATCGGGATTTACGTTTCGGCAATTCGCATACGCGACGCAGACGGCGCGCCGGTTCGAACTCAGAATTATTCCCTAAATCGCATAACGGACGATCGCGGCATTTACCGAATCTACAGTTTGCAGCCCGGAACTTACGTCGTCGCAGCCAATCACAGCGTAGCTGCTTTCAACAGTCAGCAATCACCTTTTGACGGAGATTCTCCGACTTACCACCCCTCAACCACGCGCGACACCGCCGCTGAAATTCAGGTAGTTGCTGGAGCGGAAACCTCTGGCGTAGACATTCGCCATCGAGGCGAACGCGGCCACATTATCAGCGGCAAAATCACTGGCGACACCGAATCCGCAGGGCCGGTAACTTTTCTAACCAACGTGATACTGACGACTTTTCCAGCCGGGATGCAGGCGGGAATGACAGCTTCTCGCCCCGGCGAGAACAACAGCGGTTTTGCATTTCTTGGCATTCCGGACGGCGAGTACGAATTGATGGCGGATCGTGGAAGCTCCACTGGCGACGATAGCTGGCGCTCCGAACCTCGGCGAGTGACAGTCAGAGGCGGCGATGTGACAGGGATTGAAATTAGATTGTTGCCAATGGCTTCAATCGCCGGACGAGTCGTCATCGAACAAACGCCGAATGCCTGCGACCCGAAAGCCAAAACCTCGCTGGAAGAATTGACGCTCAACCCGCGCCGCGAAGAGAAGCCAACCGATTCGCCAGCGCAAACACCTCGCTTTACGCAAATTTTTTCCCCCAACGAAAAAGGCGAGTTCAAAATGAACGCTCTGGCGGCTGGCCGTTACCGAATCGAGATGGGTCTGCCAAACGAAAACTGGTTCGTAAAGTCCGTCGCTTCGGCTTCTTCGGCAGAAACATTAACCAGGCCGACAGCCAAATCTCCGCCGACAACCAATCTAGTCCGTTCAGGAGCTTTGCTGAAATCCGGCGATAAGTTGAGCGGCGTGACCGTCACCATCGCCGACGGAGCAGCCAGCTTGCGCGGCAAAGTCGCCGCAAAAGAAGGCAGCAAGCTCCCTGCCAGCTTGCGAATTCATCTGGTTCCAGCGGAAGCGACCGCTGCTGAAGACGTGTTGCGATATGGCGAAGCTTTGACCAATGACGGCTCTTTTGCGTTCACGAATTTCGCGCCGGGCAAGTATTGGATAGTGGCAAAGGCAATCGCCGACAATGACTCGCCTGACCGCTTACCTTCGCCCTCCGCCTGGGATTCTGCCGAGCGCGCAAAGCTTCGCAAGGAAGCCGAAGCCGCCAAAAACGAAATCGAGTTGAAATCTTGTCAGCGCGTCAAAGACCACGTGCTGAAGTTTGAAAAGTAGCGCGAATCTGTCCAGTTCGCGGTTTCGCTCGAAAGAC
>JAGNMH010000101.1 GCA_017991275.1 Acidobacteriota bacterium | reverse complement strand
TTGTGATTGCCGCGGCTCCCGCGCCAGCCTGTTTCAGGAAATCGCGGCGTGATTTTGTCTCAGTCATAAGTTTTGCTCCATGTTTTGATGGATTGACCGAGTCAGCGCGACGCGCAGCCCTGACCCGACCTGGATGATAAACCACAGCCATCAGGACTGGCCAACCGGAGCCTTGACACATGGTATATCCATTCGGATAATCCGCCGCAGCCGACAAGACAATGAAGTCAATAAAGACCTCATACAAAAGATTATTCAGGTAGGGGTTCGGAGTTAATGCTGATCTGGAAACAGGTCCAACGCTTGATCGTAAGGAAATAGCTCAAGCATTTGCGGTTGCTGCTCTGAAACACCACAGATAACCTGAAAGCACCATAGTTGGCACTTCCTATGTCCTTGCTGGGACGAAAGCACGCCTAATCAATCCGCGTTCTTATATTTCAAACGCTCGCCTGCCGGGCCGCTTGGTAATACAGGGTTCGGTGGAAATCGTTTGTCTTTTTTTTGATTGTCAGCTTCGCGCGTGGCAATCGTGAATTCACCACAGCGGCGGGCGTCTAAGTGCGTCATCGCCACCTTAACAACAATAAAGGATCATCAAAATGAGCAACAGAATGAAATCCTTGATTGCCAAAGGTCTGATTACAGGCTTGGTCACCACATTGTGGTTGGCCATTTCGCTGACAGCCTTTGCACAATCTGACAACACCCAAATTTCGGGTTTCGTCAAAGACCAGACTGGCGCGGTTATCGCCGGAGCCAAAGTCACGGCCAAAAACGAAACCAACGGCCTGGAGCGTTCTACCATCAGTAACGGCGAAGGCTATTACGTCATCACCCAGCTACCTTCCGGCTTTTATACGGTGACGGTGGAAGCCAACGGCTTCAAGCAATACAAGGAAAGCAACAAAAAGCTTGACCCGAACGTGCCCGCCAAACTCGACGTTTCTGTCCAACCCGGACAGGTCAATGAAATCGTCAACATCACGGCAACCACGGTCGGTGTTCAGACTGAATCCTCAGCGCTGACCAAACTGGTTGACGAACAAACAATCAAAAACACACAGCTCAATGGCCGCAACCCACTTTTGCTGGCTGTGTTGAAACCCGGAGTGCTGGGCGGTTCGCTGGCTGGCAACAGCTTTGGTCTGACAACCGCGGGCTTGGTCATCAACGGCGCTCGTACTCAGGACACATTGATCACTTTTGACGGCGCAGTCGGTGTTCGTACTCGTTCAAACGGAACCAGCATCGGCGTGGCCGACCTGGATTCGACCCAGGAAGTCCAGATTCTGACGGCCAATTACAACGCTGAATACGGGCGTTCTGCCGGTGGACAGGTTCGTATCGTGACCAAAGGCGGCGGCCATGATTTCCACGGCGTGGCTTATGAATATCTGCGCAACGCGGCGCTCAATTCCAACACCTGGGATCGTAACCGCACCTTCAATGCCAATCGCCCTTGCAGCGACTCGCAATTTTCCAAGGACAATGCCTGCCGCCCGAACCCATTCCGTTATAACCAGTTCGGTTTTAACCTGAATGGCCCGGTCGTCATTCCCGGCACCGATTTCAACAAAGACCGCAACAAGCTGTTCTGGCTGTACAGCATGGAATGGGTCAAGGTGCGTCAGACCAGCAACATCGTCAATCGCGTGCCAACCGCCAGAATGCGTGCCGGTGATTTCAGCGAGCTTTTCCCAGGTGGCCCGAATTACATTTCGGCGCTCGGCGTCAGCCGTTTCGTCAAAGACCCGCTGAAAACAGGCGCGTGTAATGCTACAGATCAAACAGCCTGCTTCAACGATGGCGGCATCGTCAACAAGATTCCGACCAATCGCCTGAGCGCCAATGGCCTGGCGCTGTTGAAAGCTTTCCCTGATCCGGTCGCCGGGTTTTATTCAAGCGGCTCGAACTTCTTCCAAAGCCGTCCGGCTCTGACCAACCAACGCAAAGAGAACGTCAACATTGATTATCTGCCGAACGAAAAGAACCAGATCAAATTCCGTCTGGCGCTGTTCCATTTCGTTGACGTAAGCGCATTCCGTGGCGCAACCGACCGCGCACCGCAAATCATCACTCGTCCCAACCAGACGCTTTCCATCGGCTGGACGCGTACCTGGTCGCCAACCTGGATTTCGGAAACGCTGATCGCAGGCAGCCGCGACCAGGTTGACATCGCCGTTGACCAGCGCGGTGATCGTTACAAACGCAGCAACTACGGTATTAACTACCCGTACATCTTCAGTTCCGCGAAAGAAATTCAGGACAAGATTCCGACTGTTGACGGCTTGGACATTTTCGGCAGCCTCGATGGCGGCCCATATCCGTCCAGCTCGACCGGCCCGATCTACCAGATCAACAATAACTGGACGAACATTCGCGGCAACCACACGATCAAATTCGGCGGCTATTTCGAGCGCGCCGGTCAAAACGACTTCGACCAGATCAACGTTTCCGGTACGCCGGGCGGCACGAACAACCAGAACGGTCGCTTCGTGTTCTCCAACTCCTCTGCGGATGGCAAAACCGGCGTCGCCGCCGCCAACGCGGCTCTTGGCCTGTTCGACACTTACGCCGAAATCGGCGACCGTTCATACACGCCGTACCGTGGCCACATGTTTGAGTGGTTCGTTCAGGATTCCTGGAAAGCAACTTCGAAACTGCGCCTGGAAGCCGGTCTGCGCCACAGCATCATCCAGCCGTATTACAGCCTGTGGCGTAACATGGTCGTCTTTGACGCCAAGTATTACGACCCGTCGAAGGCTCCGACGGTTGATCCGAAAACCGGGTTCATCACATCCAGCGCGACCAATTTGCAGTCGCTTTACAACGGGCTGGTCATTCCCGGCTCCGGCTGGCCTGATTCGGCAAAAGGCCCAGGTCGTATAGCGATTGCGACCACCGGTCAATTTGATTTCCTTTTCCGTGGCGAAGGCAAATCGTTCTCGCAGATTCACAAGAACAACTTCCAACCGCGCGCCGGCCTGGCTTATGCCTTGAACGACAAGAACGTGTTTCGTGCAGGCGTCGGACGATTTATGACTCGTCTGGGCGTCAGCGACTCGGTCTTCCTGGGCGGCAACCCGCCTTTGCAGCCAACCGTTTCGGTAACCAATGGCAGCGTTGACAACCCCGGCGGCAAAGCCGGTAACGTTTTCACGCAGCAGATCACCTCGCAGGACAAAGTTTTCAAAAACCCTGAGTCGTGGACCTGGAACGGAACCTTCGAACGCGAAATCGGTTTCGCCACGAAACTCGAACTCAGTTATGTTGGCCGTCGCGGCCTGCATGCACAGCGCGAACGTAACATCAACCAACTACAAGTTGGCACGCTCCAGGCCAATCCTGGCATCAATGCCGATTCGTTGCGTCCGTACAAGGGTTACAACATCATCCGCGTGACTAACAACGATGCTAACTCGACTTATCACAGCTTCCAGGTTGGTCTGGAACGCCGTTTCACCAAAGGACTGAGTTACAGCTTTGCCTATACTCTGTCGAAATCACAGGATGACGGTTCGGCACAGCGCGACGTTGTTCCGAATGCTTACGATGTCAGCAATCTGTGGGGGCCATCAACTTTTGACCGCACTCATCAGGTTGTTCTCAGCTTTGCGTATCAATTGCCGTTCTTCAAAGACCAGGATCATTTGTCCGGAAAAATGCTGGGCGGCTGGGTCGTCAGCGGCGTTTCGCAGATGGCAACCGGCAACCCGATCACCATCGGAACCGGCGATGATTTTGCGGGCGTTGGACCGGGCAGCGGCGCTCAACTATGGCTCTTCACACAAACGCCGGAAATCAAGGGCCAGTACGCGAACAACAACACGGACGCTTCTTACTGGTTCAATCCAATCGGCGCGAATGGCGCGGCAATCTTTACCAAGCCGGCTGCGGGTACCATCTCGAATCAGCGAGGACGCGGCCTATTCCGCAATGTGGGATTCCAGAATCACAATCTGCGTGTGAGCAAGGAATTCCGCATCAAGGAAAGCCATGCCCTTCAATTCTTTATTGAAGGCTACAACTGGCTGAATCATCCGAATTGGAACGGCCCGGATACCAATCCGAACAACCTGACCACCACTTTCGGCAAGATCACCACCAAGAGCAGCGAGCGTCAGATTCAGGTCGCGCTTCGTTACTCGTTCTAAAACCTTTTGGAGTGCTGCGCCTTTGGCGTAGCTTTGGTAGTCAACTCCAAAAACTTCAATGGCCTGCCAGGGTATCCCAGGCAGGCCATTTTTCTTTCGCCCAAGCTGTCTTTCCAAAACGGCAGGAGTAGAATGCCTCTCGCCAACCGGTCGTCCCCGACCACAATGGAGGTACCGCAACAATGAGGCCCACAAAATTGATCGCGTTCATGCTTTTCGCCGCTGCTGTTTTCGTCAGCGCACAGGCTCAAACAAGCGAACCAGCGACTACTGACAACAAACGCCCGATCGAAATCGTCAAACACAAAATCGGTTCGGATTATTACCCGATGCTGGATCGCCCCAGTCTGACCACGCCTGCAATGACGGCAGAAAACGGAGATTTGCCAATCACGGAAGCAGAGCAACTTGCCCGGCAGAGAAGCAGAAATCCAAACAACAAAGTCGCCACAGCGCCAATCGCTCCGGGTGATTCACGATTGCGCGGCAGACTGCGTTCTTACACCAGAGTCATTGACGCCGCCGAATACGTTCAAGTCGAGCTGAAAAATCCAGATTCAAAGGCGATCAAATCGGTTGAATGGGACTTCGCTTTTCCACGATATGAAAACGGCCAGCTTCTGCTTCGTTTCGATGTAACCAGTAACGTCGAAATAAAACCCGGAGGCAAAAAGACGCTCAAACATAAATTGCCAGCAGGCGCCAAAAAATGTGAAGTAGTGAGAGTAGTCAGCGCCGAAACCCAGCCAGACAAAGTCACCACTTTTGAGGCCGTCTGTGGTCATGGATTTCAAGACCCATCTCTGTTGGATCAGAAACAGGAAACCATAATCATCAAAAGCATTAAATACGTTGATGGGAGTGAGTGGCGGATAAAAAATTGAATGCAGTTTCATCTTTATGCCGATATTTGGCACAAATCACCTTCCAGACCTAATTCTTTGAAGTCGCGCATTTTGAACATCTTCAGCACACATTGACGTCTGAACCAGAGCCTCGAAAATCGCCAACAGCCCGTAAAAAATAAACAATTATAAGCAGGCCAGCTAAGTCAGGGCGTTTTCAACGACATCTCAATAAAAATTGACGGTGCTTATGAGGACTTTTAGGCTCCTCATGCGCGACTGTTCCTCCTGACAAAACCTGCTGCCGCGAGAGGCTTCGGTCCGCTCGTCTGTTGCTCAACAGCCTCTCGCGCAGGTTTGTCTTGGCTTTATTTATGGGATGAAAAGCTTCACCAACTAAAGAAAAAATCAATAAATCAGATACAGATGATCTCAGCCATGTTCATGACTGAGATGTGTTCACTCCACTGGGCAATGATTAAAGCTCAGACACTGCCAGAGGTGTATTCGCCTCAAGGCTTCTACTTGAAGCCAGGCAAAAGGCGTCAATGATGCCGTTTTGCCCCAAAATCGCTTTCAACCATCAAGGAAGGTAATAACCATGAAAAACAGAAGAAAATCATTGATTGCCGGAGGTCTCGCCTTTGGCTTGGCCATTATTCTGGCAATCTCACAAACAACTTTTGCGCAATCCGACAACGCCGTAATTACGGGTTTTGTTAAAGATGCCGTAGGTGCCGTAATTGCAGGCGCAAAAGTTACCATCAAGAACGATTCTCGATCTTTCGAGCGCATAACAACCACCAACAGCGAAGGCTATTACGTAGTTTCAAACCTGCCGTCCGGCATCTATACCGTGACGGTTGAGGCCAACGGATTCAAGGCGTCCAGGGAAACTGGAAGAAAACTTGATCCGAACCTGACCACCAGCGTTGACGTCATGTTGCAGACCGGTCAGGTTTCGGAAACGGTAACCATTGAGGCATCAAGCAATCAGGTTAATACGGAGTCTGCGACCGTCGGCAAACTGGTTGAAACCAAACAGGTCGAGTATTTGCAGTTGAACGGTCGAAATCCGCTCTTCCTCTCGCAGCTCAAACCGGGAGTGCAGGGTGGAGCGCTTGGCGGAAACAGCTTCGGTCTGACGACCGGGGGGCTGGTCATCAATGGCGCGCGCACCCAGGATTCACTAATCACCTACGACGGCGCCGTCGGTGTGCGCACACGATCCAATGGAACAAGCATTGGTGTGGCAGACGTCGAAGCGACACAGGAGGTGCAAATCCTGACCGCCAACTACAATGCCGAGTACGGTCGGTCTTCGGGTGGCCAGATCCGCATCGTTACGCGAAGCGGTGGCACAGATTTCCACGGCGCGTTCTATGAATACATGCGCAACGCGGCATTCAATGCCAACGAGTGGGGCCGCAACCGGAACACTCCAGCCAATGCGCCATGCGATGATCCGCAATTCGAGAAAGCAACGCATTGCCGTCCGAATCCGTTTCGCTATAACCAGTTCGGTTATTCGTTGAGCGGCCCGGTCATCATACCGGGAACCAGTTTCAACAGAGACCGGAGCAAGCTCTTCTGGTTGTGGGGACAGGAATGGGTTCGCCAACGCCAAACCAATAATACGACCATTCGAGTTGTCACGCCCAAGATGCGCAATGGGGATTTCAGCGAACTTGCTGATCCGAACAACCCGCTGGGTGTCGTCCGTTACATAAAAGACCCGCTCAAGACTGGCAACTGCAATGCGACGGACCAGACAGCCTGTTTCAATGACGGCGGAATCATCAATAAGATCCCGACCAACCGGCTGAGTCCGAATGGTCTGGCCCTGCTGCGTGCGCAGCCGGAACCGATTCCCGGTTTCTTCACCTCCAGCGGTCAGAACTATTTCCAGGAAGGCCCGAATACAGTCAATCAACGCAAGGACACTGTATCTATAGATTTTTATCCGAACGAGAACCACCAGATAAAATATCGTTTGTCGCTCTTCCACTTTATCCAGGCAAGCCCGTTTCGCGCCGGTACAGATCGCGCCCCGCAGATCATTGATCGTCCCAACCAGACGACCTCTATCAACTGGACGTGGACGGTCTCGCCGAACTGGATCAGTGAGACCTTGATCGCGGGCAGCCGCGATCAAGTTGACATCTTTGTTGACACTGCCGGGAACAAATTCCAGCGCAGCCAATACGGCATCAACTATCCGTATATTTTCAGCGATCCGAAAGAAATTCAGGACAAGATCCCGACAATTGACGGCGTTGATCAGTTCGTCACCATAGATGGCGGCCCGTATCCTGCAAGCTCGACCGGACCGATCTATCAATTCAGCAACAACTGGACGAACATCCGTGGCAACCACACGCTCAAGTTCGGCGGTTATTTCGAGCGTTCGGGGCAGAACGATTTCGACCAGATCAATGTCTCGGGAACTCCGGGTGGCACGAACAACCAAAACGGTAGGTTCGTGTTCAATAACTCCACTCCTGGAGGAACCGGTGTCGCTGTCGGAAATGTGGCGCTGGGTCTTTTCCAGACCTACGCTGAAATCGGTCAGCGCTCATTCACGCCGTACCGTGGTCATATGTTCGAGTGGTTCGCGCAGGATTCGTGGAAGGCCACATCGAAGATGCGCATTGAATACGGTATTCGTCACACGATCATTCAACCTTATTACAGCCTGTGGCGGAACATGGTTGTCTTTGATCAGGCCACCTACAATCCATCAATTGCCGTCACACAGGATCCGAAGACCGGATTCATCACTGCCGGCAATCTGCAATCGCGATACAACGGACTGGTTATTCCGGGCGGCGGTTGGCCGGATTCGGCCAGAGGGCCGGGACGCGTGGGCATCGCCAACACCGGCGAGTTCGACTTTCTGTTCCGTGGAGTTGGTAAGCAGTATTCACAGATCCACAAGAACGCTTTCCTGCCTCGCCTGGGCATTGCCTATGCGTTTAACGACAAGAACGTGATCCGCGCAGGAATAGGCCGTTTCATGACGCGCCTGGGTGTGAGCGATTCGGTCTTCCTCGGAGGCAATCCCCCCCTCCAGCCGACTGCTTCGGTCTCATTTGGCAGTGTTGACAATCCGGGTGGAACCAGCGGAAGCGCTTTCCCGCTGGTGGTCACGACACAGGATCCGATCTTTAAGAATCCTGAATCCTGGACTTGGAATGCGACATTCGAGCGCGAAATCGGCTTCGACACCCTGGTCGAAGTCGGATATGTCGGGCGCCGCGGGCTGCACGGTCAGCGCGAGCGCAATATCAACCAGTTGCAACCGGGAACGATTCAGGCCAATCCGGGCGTCAACCCCGATTTTCTGCGCCCGTACAAGGGATACGGGATCATCCGCCTGACCAACAATGATGCAAACTCGAGGTACAATGGGCTGCAGCTCGGCGTCAACCGCCGGTTCAACAAGGGACTGCTCTTCGGATTTGCTTATACGTTGGCGAAGTCAACGGATGATGGATCGGCGCAACGCGACGTGGTGCCGAACGCCTATGACGTGAGCAACCTATCGGGACCGTCAACCTTCGATCGCCGCCATGTCGCAGTGTTTAATGTGGTTTACCAGTTGCCGATCTTCCAGGACAAATCCACATTGGCGGGCAAACTGCTTGGCGGCTGGACGGTCAGCGCGATCTCGCAGTGGCAGTCAGGAACCCCGATCACCATCGCCACCAACGATGATTTCGCGGGTGTCGGACCGGGCAGCGGATCACAGCTTTGGCTCTACAGCAGCGTTCCGAATACAGAAGGCAAGTTCGCTTCGAATTCTTCGGATGCCAGTTTCTGGTTCAATCCAAGGAATGCCGACGGCTCAGCGATCTTCACGCAACCAGCCGCCGGTACCTTCTCGAGTCAGAACGCCCGCGGAATCCTGTATAACCCCGGATTCCAGAACCATAACTTCACGCTCTTCAAGGATTTTGCAATCACCGAAAATCAGAAGATCCAGTTCCGTGCCGAGGCCTACAACTGGCCAAATCTCCCGAACCTGGGTGGTGCGGATACCAATCCGCGCAGCGCGAATTTTGGAAAGATCACGTCCAAGAGCAGCGAGCGCCAGTTCCAGTTCGCGCTACGCTATTCTTTCTAAACACATTTTGAATGCGACGGGTCGGGATTCCGAGCCAGCGTTCAAAAACATTGAGCCTGTCTGGTTTTGCCAGACAGGCTTTTTTTGTCGCTGATAAGCTGCCTTTCCAGCAACAAAGTAATTGAATGACCATCTCAATCAACTTAAGCTTTCAGAGTTAGCTACCCAATCTAGCAAGGCATTTTTCCCGCACGACCTTTACAGACCGGGTTGTGACGGGTATTGATTGCGACTTGGATTTAAGCGAAGCATTGTTGAAACTATGCGCCGAGGTAAAAAATGGTCACTGAATTAAAAGAACTGTTTGCCAAATACGATGTTCCCGCGCCGCGATACACCAGTTACCCGACTGTGCCGTTCTGGACAGAATCGCCAACCACAGAACAGTGGGTGGAATCGTTGAACAATGCGCTGCAAGACGAAAAGGCAACCTGGTCAATTTACATGCACCTGCCGTTTTGCGAGACGCTTTGCACCTTCTGCGCCTGCAACACTGTCACCACGCGCGACCACGGACGCGAAGAAGGTTATGTTGATTTGCTGCTGCGCGAATGGGCGTTGTACCGCCGACTGGTTCCCCAATTCGCCTCCCGCCCCTTGCAGCAACTGCATCTTGGCGGAGGTTCGCCGACTTTTTTCTCTCCTGAAAACCTGAAACGCATTTTGACGCCGCTGTTGACTGAAACACATATGGACAAAGAGCGTTTTGACGCTTCTGTGGAAATTGATCCGCGCCGCGCTTCGCGTGAACAGCTTCAGACGCTGTATGACCTCGGTTTCACGCGGATTTCGCTGGGCGTGCAGGATTTTAACGAAGAAGTTCAAAAGCTGGTCAACCGCCACCAACCTTTTGAAATCACCAAGCGCGTCAATGACCAGGCACGAGAGCTTGGTTACACCTCTATCAACTTCGATCTGATTTATGGTCTGCCGCGCCAGACGATGCAAAGTATCGAAACCACCGCCGAAAAAACCATTGAACTGCGCCCGGATCGAATCGCGCTCTACAGCTTCGCGCTCGTTCCCTGGATCAAACCCACGCAGCGCAGTTACAAGGACGAAGATCTGCCGAGAGCTGGCGAAAAGCGTGCTCTGTACGAACGCGCAAGACAGATGCTGCTGGACGCCGGATATATTGAAATCGGCATGGATCATTTCGCCCTGCCGCACGACCCGCTAAATCTGGCGCAAGTCGAAGGCAAACTGCATCGAAACTTCATGGGCTACACCGAAGTTCGCACTCAGGTGCTGCTGGGATTCGGCGTCAGCGCCATCTCAGAAACGCCAACATGTTTCTATCAAAACGAGAAAAAGTTGCAGGATTACGAGCATAGAATTTTGGCGGGCGAATTGCCCAACATGCGCGGCCACCTGCTAAGTGACGAAGATCAACAGCGGCGAGAACAGATTTTGCAGTTCATGACGCAATTCAAAGTCGAACTCAGTCAGCAGCAGCAGACCGATGCTCAAAAGTTCTTACAGCCTTTGCTGGAAGACGGATTGGTGGAATTGCGCAACCAGGAATTGCAGTTGACGGATTTCGGACGACCGTTCCTGCGCAACGCAACGATGTTTTTTGACGAGCGGTTGCGGCGTCAGCAGCCGCAAGCCCAAATCTTTTCCCAAGCGCTTTAGAATCTGGTGAAGGAATGAAACGCGAAGTTACGATCATCGGCGCAGGCATTTCCGGCCTGACCACAGCTTATTTCCTGTTCAAATCCGGCGTCCCGGTTCGCATTTTGGAAAAGCAATCTC
>JAGNMH010000796.1 GCA_017991275.1 Acidobacteriota bacterium | reverse complement strand
CGCCAAACATGTTGATCAAGGAATGCTGCCGAACCGTTTCCCCGACGCAGACGAAGAGCCTGAATACAACACGGTTGACGCGACACTGTGGTATTTCGAAGCAGTGCGCGCGTTGCTGGCTCACACTAAAGATTACGATTTCGTTCGGGAAAATCTTTACGACGTGTTGCAAGACATCATCAACTGGCACGAACGCGGAACCCGCTACCGAATCCACGTTGACAAAGACGGATTGTTATTTGCCGGAGAACCTGGCGTGCAACTGACCTGGATGGATGCAAAGGTCGGCGACTGGGTGGTGACTCCGCGAATTGGCAAACCGGTTGAAATTCAGGCGCTCTGGTACAACGCGCTGCGCGTGATGGCTGAGTTGGCCGCCAAGTTCAGCGACACTGTAAATATCGAACGCTTCGAATTGATGGCCGAGCGGGCAAAAGAGTCTTTCAATCGCAAGTTTTGGAATGAAGCCGCCGGTTGTTTATTCGACGTTGTTGACGGAGACAATGGCGACAGTTCGATCCGGCCAAACCAAATCTTCGCCGCCAGCTTGCAGCATTCAATGCTTGATAACGAACGCGCCAGTCAGGTCATCGCCGTTGTCCAGCGCGACCTGCTGACTCCTGTCGGGCTGCGAAGCCTGTCGCCAAACGATCCAAATTACATTGGCGTTTACCAAGGCGACACAGTCAGCCGCGACGGCGCTTACCATCAAGGAACGGTCTGGCCGTGGCCGATTGGCGCTTTCATCACCGCTTATCTGAAGGTCAATGGCAAGTCAAAAGCCACACGCAAACAAGCCGAAAAATGGATAAGCGGATTTCTGCCACACCTCAATGAAGCGTGCCTTGGGCAAGTCTCTGAAATTTTCGATGGTGACGCTCCACACACTCCGCGTGGTTGCGTGGCGCAAGCTTGGAGCGTTGCGGAGTTGCTGCGCGTGGCAGTTGAAGAAATATAAATGGTGGCCCGTAGTCGGTAATCGGTGGCCGGTCACAACCTTTCATCCGACCACCGACCGATTACCTGCTACCGACTACTCATTCGCTCCCCTTCATCAGCACATAGGCGATTCCCGCCACACAAAGGCCGACAAAAACACTAAGCAGCACGTTGTCAAAAACGCGAGGAATGAAGTCAGTCACCAATCCGAACAGAAATGTCATGAATTGTGCGGTTCCGCCCACAACCACCGAAGCGGACACTACGTCGAGCTTCTTTTCAAGCGGATTTTTATTGGACTTCGAGTTAATGGATTGAATTACTGTTCTGGCAGTCTGGTCTTCTGAAAAGCCTGATGCCTGTTCGCCAAACGATGTGGCAAATTGCGTCTCGGATTGCATTTTGTTCTCCTACAAAAGAAGTGAGGTTTCGAGACGGGGCACAAAAGGTGGGCACCAATTAGAACGGGTGAGTCTTTATACTTCGGCTTGCCAAATAATTCCAGCCGGAATTTGCCACGACGACATTAACGCTGAACGTCGCCTCTCAAACCAGTTTGTGTTATATCGTGACCACAAGCCGCGCTCATTCACTCCTTCGCGGCACAAAGACTGACAAGAATTCGGAGGACTGTTGGCCTATGTTTCGATTCGACGCTGAGAAAACCGTGAGCTTCTGTGACGGCGTTCGTCGCCGTGACTTTCTTCATGCAGGCTCGCTTGGCTTTTTGGGTTTGACGCTGCCTGATTTGTTTGCAATCAAAGCTCAGAGCGCGATCAATACAGAAACAGACATGAACTGCATCTTCCTCATGTTGCTGGGCGGCCCCAGTCAGGTGGATACCTGGGACATGAAACCGAATGCGCCCGCCGAAATTCGCGGCCCGTACAAACCCATAAAAACCAACGTGCCCGGAATTGAAATCAGCGAAATCTTTCCGCACATGGCCAAGCACGCCGACAAGTTCGCATTGGTTCGAGGTGTCAATCACACTGCGGCAGCCGTTCACGACACAGGCCACCAGATGATGCAAACCGGCAAACTGTTTCAAGCCGGTCAGGAACATCCGAACGTAGGTTGCGTGCTTTCCAAGCTACGCGGTGCACGAGGCGACGCTCCGCCGCACGTTTTGCTTCCCCGCCCGATTGGTAATACCGGAGGCAATCTGCCTCACGGACAGACGGCTGGTTTTCTTGGCAAACAGTTCGATCCGTTTGTGCTGAACTCCGATCCTTCGACGCCGAATTTCAAAGTGCCGGACATGCTGCCGCCGGATTACATTTCCTCAGTGCGAGTTGATCGCCGCCGCAGGCTTCGTGAAATGGTTGACGCTTCTGTCAAAGAGTTTGAAGTCTCGCCCGACGCCAGACTGCTGGACGACAATTTCCATCAAGCCTATACGCTGATGTCTTCGGCCAAAATGCGCGAAGCTTTCGACCTGTCAAAAGAACCCGATTCAGTGAAAGACCGTTATGGCCGTAATAAATTCGGCATGAGTTGCCTGATGGCCAGGCGAATGATTGAACGCGGAGTGCGCTTCGTGACGATCAACCAGTTTGAAACCGTGTTCAACGAAATCACCTGGGACATTCACGGTTCGGCTCCGTTCAGCCCGATTGCCTGTTATCAAAACGAAGTCGGCCCCATGTTCGACAATGCCTATGCTTCGCTGCTGGAAGACCTGCACCAGCGCGGTTTGCTGCAAAACACTCTGGTTGTGGCCACCGGCGAATTTGGGCGAACCCCGAAAATAAATCCGGCTGGCGGACGCGATCATTGGCCTCAATGCTGGACGATGCTGTTCGCGGGCGGCGGAGTGAAAGGCGGCCAGATAATCGGTTCTTCGGATGAAATCGGCGCTTATCCGAAAGACCGTCCGGTCACTCCCGCTGAAGTCGCTGCAACAATGATGCGCTCACTGAAAATTGATCTGGACACTGAACTGCCCGGTTTACAGGGACGTCCGATCAGAGTCGTTGACCACGGCGTTAATCCGGTTTCAGAGCTTTTTTGATCCATTGTTTA
>JAGNMH010000100.1 GCA_017991275.1 Acidobacteriota bacterium | reverse complement strand
CTGCTATGGCTCTTATGAGGAATTTGTCTCATAAACCATCGCAGTTTTTAGTACCACATGAATAGGCGTGAAAAGCCCTGCATCACGCCAATTGCCAATAATTATTCGTCGGCTGCTGCATTCTTTTCCAGAGTTAGTTCTTTGCGTTAAGGCAAATCTGGGGGTGTGGCTTCTGGTGCGGTTGAGAGGGCGTCGTCTAAGTTTCGGTGCCCGATGACCCTCTCATTTTCTTCTCTAGTTGTTTGCTGACGAATTACCAAACTTAAGGTTCACTATTTGATCGGATACGAGCAAGCAGGTTTCGCGACGGGCTGGTTAGCGCTTGGTTCCGTCTTCAGTTTAACCCTTATTGTTGTTGTTGTTGCGGTCTTTGATTTACGCGAACGTCGCATTCCGAATTTAATAGTCTTTCCTGCGTCACTTTTAGGTTTATGCATTAATGGCCTCGGTGGAGGAGTGGAAGGCCTTCTATTTGGTTTGAAAGGCCTAGGATTTGGCTTCGCTCTATTATTCATTCCATATATGGTGAAAGGAATGAAAGCTGGTGATGTTAAATTCGTTATGGCAATAGGTTCGTTTGTTGGAGCAGCAGGTATTATCCGGGTTTTGTTGATAACATTGCTGTGTTATCCCATTTTGGCGGCAATTGTTGTCATTCGAGAAAGTAAATTGGCGGTAACTTGGCTTCGTTTCCGGCGCATACTGTTTAATTTTTCTGGCTTTTTTGTTTCCAGTTTTAGACTTTATGCGATGCGCCTTGAAAATTCAGATGATGAAAGCGTTGCCTCGGCAACTACACCATTCGGAGTAGCAATTGCCATTGGGGCACTGATCTCTATATACACCAGACTGCTCATATCTATTGTCTAATTTTGCCGGACTATGCTAAAGCAGGCTGTATAGAGATTTGATAAGTTATTTTGCTTAAGTTTGCTTTCAGGTATTCCCTCAGTCCTTTGACAAAGTCATCTTTCATTGTTTTATTATTTGCCTCGTACTCACCCCCTCTCTAAAATTCTTAAGCAATGTGGATACTTTTAGCCGAATCAAATAGCTTTTGGCGGCGAGGTCAGTAATGAAAAATCTTCAAAAATCTCCTTTTCAAATACGCCACAGAAAGCAGGGAAAAGAGCATGGACAAGCTTTGATTGAGTTTGCCCTCATGATCCTAATTCTTTTTGTTATGCTGATCGGTGTTTCTATAATCGCCCAAGGTTTCAATCTACAAATGGTTTTGTACGGAGCAGCTTATGAAGGGGCACGAATATGGGCTAAGAACCCGGTTGGCGGAAGTATGGAGCATTGTTCTCCACCTGCGTGTGATCCGAATAGTGGCACTGCAAACAATTTTGAAAAGTACGTCGCACCTGCGGTTCGTCAATATATGACCAATCAAGGGTTTGACGGTAGTGCCCAAGCAGGCAAGCTTTTCTTTTTTTCTAAAGACCCGGTGGCTGCTAATAAGGCGTTGTTGGGAGTCAGCCGCGACCCGTTACAAGTAAAAGTCACTTTGCTTTACTCTATTGAGTTGCCATTTGTCACGGACAAGGATCTGCCGTTTGATTTGAGCTACAAGGATATTCAGGTGATTGCCAGTTGTACAATGAAGCGAGGCGGTTAAAGTTCACTTTGGTATAGACTTCTGCGCTAAAGCTTTGAGTTAAGGCAATGGAAAATGATTATGAGTAATCAAAAGCTGAAAAAGTTCAGGCAGCACGGTCAATCTATGGTTGAGTTGGCGGTCATTCTTCCACTCTTTCTTGCTTTCGTTTTGTCAATTATTGAGATTGGGCGTGCTTGGTCAGTCAAGCAATCTTTAACACTTGCGGCTCGCGAAGGGGCTCGTGTCTTGGCGATGCCATACGGCGCAGGCTTAACTTTTACCAGCGAAAGTCAAAAACAGGATGCAGCTGTGAAAACAGTTGATTCCTATTTGGCCAATTCTGGAGTAGTCGTATCTGCTGACACTCAAATAGCCCCTATAAGATTACAGCCTGGTGGCGATCTCATATTTGGCACGGCAGATGATAAAGTCGAGGAAAATTATTCGGGTGGTAGTCGCGGTGATCGCATAGGGATTCAGATCCGTCACAAATTCGATACGGCGCTTCCAATCATCCTAACTATGTTCAATTCTAACTCTCCCGATCAAAAAGATGTCAAAATGGGAGTGACTTGTTATCTCGAACATGAATGACATTGTTGTCTATCACCCAGTGTTTTAAGATTTCACTCTCCCTAGTTAAGCCCCGCCGTAAATTCAAAGCAGTTCAAAGCAGATGGTTTGGTTTAAGGATTTTGCTTAAGGAGTCAACAAGATGAACAGACGTTTTTTTCTCGCGCTAGCTGGCGCAATCGTTTTTGGCTTGCTTGCCATTTTTCTGGCGCAAAAATATGTTGTTCAGCAGGCTGAACGAATGAAAAATCAAGATAAGACCGATGTAGTAATTGCCACAGCCGACATTCCGCTTGGTACCGAAATCAACGCTCAGCAAATCAGTGTAGTAAAAATTGATAAGGCACTGGTTCCTGAAGGTGCGATCCGCAAGAAGGATGAAATTCTGGGACGCGTTACGGCTGCGGATATTACAGCCAAGACGATTTTGATTGGGAAACAGCTTGCTGGACTTGGCGCACAGCCTGGAATGCCGGGCATTGTCACTGAAGGCATGCGCTCGGTTTCGGTTCGCGTGGATGAAGCGAGCGGCGTGGCGGGGTTCATCGCACCGGGGACCTACGTTGATGTGATTGCAATCATGGCTCCGCAGCTTGAAGGAGCAAAACCGGTTTCAAAGGTAATTCTTCAGAAAGTTCGTATATTGGCCGGTGGCCAAAAGATGGAGACGAGCAAAGAAGGCAAGCCTGCATTGGTCAACACGGTAACCATGGAGCTGACTCCAGGACAGGCAGAAAAGGTTAAACTGGCTGAGGCTGAAGGCAAATTGCAACTTTCGATTCGCAACGCTACTGATCAGGATTTGCCGAAGACTCCAGGTGCAACCAAGCGCGATGTGCTGGATGACTTAGCACTGGAGCGCCGTGCTCTGGAGGGAACCAAGCAAGGAGCAGGTGGTAGCGGCCCTCGTCCAATGCCCACGATCCAGCCCTGGACCATAAACGTAAACAACCCCAATCAACAACAATCGCAAGGGCCGCAGGTGAAAAAGGTCAATTTGGAAAAGACGATCGAGTTGATCGAAGGCACGAAGCGGTCAAGAGTCGAGATGGTGCCCTAAGGTTTTTAACCGTCCCCCACTGGCTGAAGTCGGCAATGAGCCGATGTGGATTGAAAAGTTTTGACAGCCGAATTTTCAGGAGACGATATGATAAATCAGTTTCGAGTATTCAATGTTCAACCCGTCTTGAAGCTGGCGGTGGTTGTGTTGGCGCAGGTGTTCTTTGTGATGGCTTTTGGAATCCTGGCCATCGCCCAGGACAAAGCTGTTCCGGCTTCTTTCACAAACAACGGTCAGCCAGTCAAGATTGATGTGCAAGTCGGCCAGTCGCGCGTAATCGAATTCGATGCGGACTATGAGCGGCTCGCCATTTCAGATGAAAAAATAGCGCAGGTTATACCGATCAATTTCAGGCAGGCGATTGTCAATGGCATCACTTTTGGCCAAGTCAATCTAGTAGCCTGGGCCAAAAAGAAGGAAGGTGAGCCTGAGCGCTTGGTCGCATTCGATATTTATGTGCAGACCAATATTTCGCTGATTGATAACCAGATCAAGATTCTGTTTCCGAAGGAAAATATTCAACTCAGTCAGGTAAATAACTCTATTGTTCTTTCCGGCAGCGTCACTAAACCGGAATTGGCCGACCAGGCTCAAAAGATCATTGAAGCTGCCGGGTTGAAAGTGACAAATTTGCTGAAGGCGCCAGTGCTTGATGCCGCACAGGTGCAGTTGCAGATTCGCGTCGCGGAGGTAAACCGGCAGATTTTGAGAGAGGTCAGCACAGCTTATGGTTTTGCCAATAACATTTTGCCGACTTTTTTGAGTCCAGCAGGTCCCGCGTCAGCGGTTGCCGACCTCATCTTAAGAAACCCACAGAGTCCGGGTGGCGGTGCTAGCAGCGCGTCCGGAGCCAACGTTCTGATTGGGCATCCTAATGATAGTGTTGGCGTGCAAGGTTTTGTCCGGGCACTGAACCAGCGTGGGGCTATTCGTGATCTGGCGGAACCGACATTGATTGCTATGCATGGGCAAAAAGCGAGTTTTTTGGCTGGCGGTGAATTTCCTATACCGGTTATTCAATCTGTCAACTCAGGCCAGAATACAGTCACAATTATTTACAAAGAGTTTGGCGTAAAGCTAAGTTTCACGCCAACCATCATTGACGAGAATCATATTCGCCTTGAGCTTGAACCTGAAGTTTCATCATTGGATTCTTCGGCTTCGATCATATTGCAAGGATTTGTTATCCCAGGATTGCGTACGCGAAGGGCCAAAACCTCACTCGAATTGCGTGATGGTCAGAGCTTCGCTCTCGCGGGGTTGATTGACAATAGCGAACAGGTTTCGCTTTCTAAAATACCTCTTTTGGGCGACATTCCAATTTTGGGCGAACTGTTCAAGAGTCGGCGATTTCAGCGCAATGAGACTGAGTTGATGTTCCTGGCAACAGTCAAGATGGTTGAGCCTCTTAATCCGGATCAGCTACCTCGACTACCTGGAGTCAGTGAATTGAAACCAGTGTCGTCAAGTTCGACTGTTTTGCCAGCGGGGCAACCGGCCAGCCAAATTGAAGGCCAGTCTGGTCATTCGGTTCCACGCAAGTCTGGTGAACAACTTGAAGACCAAAGCCAAGATAAGTCAGAAACCAAGAGCAAGCTTGAGGCTAAGAAGCTGGAAGCAGTAAAGGCAGAATCAGTGTCAAGTCCAATTCCAGGCTCGCTCAGTTCCGACAAAGGGACAGCGGCAAACATCAGTTCAACGATAAACCCGGTCGTTCCAACTGCGATCGAACCGTCACCGGTTGGGCCTACAGGGGTTGATATGCCAATTCCGAAGAATGGCAAGACTGGCAAGGCGCCAGCTAAGCCAGATGTGCCTAAGTCGGAGCCTAAAGACCAGACACCGCCTAATGAGTAAAGTGGCATTTCAGGTGAGTGGTCATCGAATGCTTTGAAAGCTGTCAATAGAGGGATGACGTGCTCGGGCGCCTCATCCCTCTCCTTACAGAAACGTCAAAGCGATGCGATCGCAGTTTGAGGTAAAGAAACAATGAAACGCATCTATACAAAACCAGGCGAAAAATCCGGCAGCGTCAATGTTGGGCTGGCATCAAAAGATTCGCGAAACCGCAGGCAAAGAGGCGTAATCATGATGCTGACGGCTCTTATGATTACAGTGCTTATTGGTTTTTTGGCGCTTTCGATTGATCTAGGATTTGCCTTTAGTTCGCGCACACAGTTTCAGAACGGCATTGATTCAGCAGCATTGGCTGGGGCAGCGGCTTTGAGACTGACAATTGAATCATCTGATCCAGGGCCTCAACAGCAGACTGTTGCCGAGAAATTGGCTGTTGATTATGCCAAGTTGAATCAGGTGCGACGTTATGCTGATCCCGCGGCCACTGACCCTTCGCCAAATGCCAATGACATTGTCATTACTGCAGGCAATGTGCAGGTGTCGCAGGCAGGTGGCGATGATCTGCCGCGTGTAAAAGTGGATTCCAGCGTTCCGGTGCCAACACTTTTTGCCGGGATATTTGGCCTGAACGGATTTAACGTCAGCGCGGCTTCGACTGCCTCCTTAGTCCCGGTTGACGGAGGAACGGGGACAATTGGTGTTGCAGGGACTAGAGATTGTGGCTGTTGGAGTCCGGTGATGTTGTCGGACACATTTTTCGATTCCAGCAACAACGTGCATTGGGCAGGCGATCCAGCTCGCGGTGCAGACGAATGGCCGACCCAATTCGGAGATTATTACCGTTCGCGGTTCGCGGCAGGTGCTCGTAATACTCCTCCATACCTAGACGCTTATTCCGGTGGAGTCGGGACTTATGTGACAGGGGTGCGCGACACAAAATTGATCTCTGACATTGATTCCAACAAAGCGATTATGGGGCGGTATATTGAAATCAAACCCAAATACTATCGAATCGCTAATCTTGCCGCCCTTCCTCCGCTCTCCGCCTATGGTATTTCCACCAGCAGCTACTCTGTGACCAATGCTGCTCGATACGGATACTGCGGAAAGCTCAAAGTCGGGATGGACATGACTGTTTACAGCAAAGATGATGCATCAGTCTATGATCAAGCCAGATTGGGTTTGCAGTCGCTTAAATCGAACACGCTTGATAGCGACTTTCTTGACACAACGGCTCTAAATAGTTTTCGTTATGTCAAAACCAGCAGCTACCCTGGGCCGAATACACATCCGATGGTTATTCCTGTTATGTTGTTCAGTCCTGTGGAAGTCGCCAGAAATCCAGATGCAACCCAGCTTAGAGTCACGAACATAGGGATGTTTTTTATGCAAGAAGTCCGTGATGACGGGACGCTGTATGGTTTTTTTGTTCGGGAAATATTTGCCGGAGGAACAACCATTGACCCGGCCAACATGGCGATTGACAGCGATCCGTCTTTCAAGCGTACCTGGCTGCCGATGTCCGTACAATTGACGCGGTAGTTTTCGATGGAGTTTCGTTAGAGCGGAGACTATAATTTGCTCTCAATCAAGTCCTGAGTTGTTCAGGCAGTTTCCGCGCCCGCTCTCTCGAATTTTCTCGAATCTCAAAGCGGGCAAGACCAAAATTGAGTTTCAAGCAAGGAACTGAGTAAGTGTCGAAAGCAATTTCAGTTGTTGTCATAGGTAGAAGTTTGAGTCAGCAAGAGAGAACGCGATTACGCAGTTCTAGCCAGACTCCATTGGCTATTCTGGCCGAATTGCCGAACGCTCCACAGGTGCTGGATGAGTTGAATCGTCTGCGCCCACAAGCTGCTCTGGTTTTGTTGAACGGCGAGTTAAATCATTCATTCCAGCTAGTTGAGCGTATACATCAGGAGTTGCCGGATACAGCAGTCATCTGTTCTTGTGAAGACAATTCGCCTGATGTGATCCTGCAATCTTTCCGATCAGGTGCGACAGAGTTTTTGCGTCAACCACTTGTTGAATCAGAAATTTCATCGGTTTTCGCCAAGATCGAACAGACGGTTATTCGTCCTGAAGAATCCCACCTAGGTAAGGTGATTGCTGTTTACGCCAGCAAGGGCGGGTGCGGCACAACTTTTGTGACGGCCAATCTAGCGGCGAGTCTTGCTCGATTATCCCGCAAGCGAGCCTGCGTAATTGATTTGAATTTGCAGGCTGGTGACCAGCCGCTTTATATGGGGCTGGAGCCGATTTACTCGATTCACGACGTGGTGCGTAATTACGACCGTTTGGATGATCAACTGATGGCCAGTTATTTGACTCAACGGTCGAAGTATCTGACTTTGTTGGCGGCTCCGACTGAAATCGGCAAAGACGAAGACGTTCGAGTCGAACATGTGACGCGATCAATTGCTTTGCTGCGTGCCCAGACTGAATTTGTGGTTATTGATCCGCCGCGAATGCTTAATGAAAATACCATCGCGGCGCTGGATGCCGCAGACGATTTGATTTTGCTGCTGACGCTGGACATCCCGGCGATTCGCAGTGCGCGCCGCACATTGGACATCTTCACGCGACTTGGTTATGACCGTAGCCGGATCAAAGTCGTCGTCAATCGTTATACCAAGACGCCTGAGTTCGACCTGAAACAGGTCGAGAAAGTGTTGGAGACTCAGGTTTTTGCCACCATCGCCAACGATTATCAGGCGGCGATTGCCTCGATCAATGTGGGTGAACCGTTGGTGTTGTCCAAAAACCAATCGAGAGTCATTCATGATTTTGGAGTTTTGGCCAGTAAGTTAACCGGCATCAAATCTCAATCTGAGTCTTTGCCAAATGTGGCAAAAACACAGCGTACCGGATGGACTTCAATTTTTGGCAAGAGATGAATTGATTATCCACCTGGCATCAATACTGTTGCCAGACTGTTGTCAGGTGGATAACGCCGCCCTATTTTCCTTTCAAAATAGGGACGACAGGGAAGTCACAACCGGATTCCAAGCCCTGAATCATTGCTGTAATTTGCCGGGAATTCCTCCCGCAACCGGCAAACGAAAATAAGCCCCCTCTGGAAAAAAACATGTCAGTTATCAAAAGCAGATTACATGAACAGATCAACGCTGCTGCGCCGCGGGTCACGGCTGCTGAGTCGAATGCGATGCAGGAGTTAAGGTCGAAAGTTCATCGAACCTTGATTAACCGGCTTGACCTTTCCAAGCTGGAAGGTTTGGACCAGGCCGTTGCGCACTCAGAAGTCAAAAAGGCCATCACCAAAATTCTCGACGACGAGAATGCGCCTTTAAGCGGAGCTGAACGGGAAAAGATTCAAACCGATGTCCTGAATGAATTATTTGGGCTTGGGCCGTTGGAACCTTTGTTGGCCGACACAACAATCGCCGACATTCTGGTGAATGGTTGCAAGAATGTCTTTATTGAGCGGCGCGGCAGGCTGGAGAGGGTTGACATAGCCTTCAAGGACGATGCCCACTTAATGCAGATCATTGACCGCATTGTTTCGCGTATTGGCCGTCGCGTTGACGAATCTTCGCCGATGGTGGATGCGCGACTCAAAGACGGATCGCGCGTCAATGCCATCATCCCGCCGCTGGCGCTGGATGGGCCTATGCTCTCGATTCGCCGGTTCGGAACAGACCCGCTGAAGATTAAAGACCTGATTGAGCTGAATGCGTTGACGCCTGAACTGGCCCAATTGATGGAAGCCTGCGTTAAGGCTCGTCTGAACGTCTTGATTTCCGGCGGAACCGGCGCGGGAAAAACGACAATGCTCAACTGTTTGTCTTCGTTTATTCCAGACACTGAGCGTCTGGTGACGATTGAAGACTCTGCGGAATTGCTGCTGCAACAGCCGCACGTGGTTCGTTTGGAAACCCGCCCGCCGAACATCGAAGGTAGAGGCGAAGTGACTCAGCGTTCGTTGCTGCGTAACTCTTTGCGTATGCGTCCTGATCGAATAATCGTTGGTGAGGTGCGCGGCGATGAAGCTATTGACATGCTTCAGGCGATGAACACCGGTCACGACGGCGGCATGACCACAGTCCACGCCAACACGCCGCGTGACGCACTGTCTCGCTTGGAAACAATGATTGCCATGGCCAACCTTAGAATTTCAGATAAAGCAATGCGCCAGCAGATTAGCTCTGCCATTCACCTGATTATTCAGGTTTCGCGAATGGGCGACGGCACGCGCAAGGTGATGAGTGTTTCGGAAATCATAGGCATGGAAGGCGAAATCATCACGATGCAGGAAGTTTACAAATTCATTCGCACCGGGGTCGGACGCAACGGCGAAGTTCAAGGGCAATTTCAACCCACCGGCATTCGCCCGCGTTTTTCCGAAAGATTGGAGCAGTACGGCTTCAAACTCCCCCCAGGTATTTTCGAGCCGCGCGGTGTGGCGGCTGAAGTCGTTCAAGGCGGTTGGAGAAACCGATAATAAATCGTGGGATGCATTCAAGTCGTCCCGTAGCCTCGGATTCGCTTTGGAGTTTTTATGGACTTGGTGTTTTTTGTTTTTCCGGCAATTGTCGCGGCAGTCTTTTTGATCGTGGCTTTCTACTTTTTTGTCAGCCGCGATACTGATGAGTACCGCAAGCGTATTGACGACCGGTTGAAGCAGTTGGTTCAGGAGCGGGGCGGTGCCAGCCAACGCGAAATGCAACTGCTCAAAGACGAATTGCTGAGCACAGTGCCGATGTTTCATCGGACTTTGATTCGCTTTGAGATATTCAACCGATTGCAGAACATCTTGCGCCAGGCTGATCTGAAGATCACTGTCTATCGCTTTATCATTTACAGCTTGATCGCCGGTTTAATAGTCGGGTTGTTGACCTTCTTTTTCTCTGGTTCGCTGATGGCGATGTTCATTGTTGCAATAGTCGTCATGGTCGCTCCACTAATGTGGGTGCTTAACATGCGCCGTCGTCGCTTCAACAAGTTTATCGAGCAGTTGCCTGACTCACTTGAGCTTATGGTTCGTTCATTGCAGGCTGGCCACAGTTTCAGTTCGGCCCTGCAAATGGTGGCGACAGAAATGCCTGAACCGATTGCCCGTGAATTCGGCAAAACCTACGAGGAACAGAACCTCGGTCTGAATATCAAATCTGCTCTCGAAAATCTTTGTGAGCGTGTGCCGATTCTTGATTTGAAGTTATGCGTGACGGCAGTGCTGATTCAGCGCGAAATTGGCGGTAATCTTTCTGAGGTGTTGCGTAACATCAGCCACACCATACGCGAACGCTTTCGCATTCAAGGCGAGATTCGCACCAAATCGGCTCAGGCCAGGCTGTCCGGCTATGTTGTCAGCGCGCTGCCGTTTTTCCTCTTCTTCTGGATCAATCTGGTCAACCCGGCTTATATGAAATCAATGTATGACCATCCGCTGGGCTTTTACATCCTTGGAGCCGGTGTGTTGGCGCAGATTATCGGCTGGCTGATTATTCGTAAGATTGTGGACATCGAGATTTAATTTAGAACACCCCAAATTGGTATAACGCTTATGGAAACCAACGCACTATTTTTCTTTTCGGCGCTATTCGGGACCATCGTCAGCTTGGGAGTTGCGGCGTACTTTTTCTTTGTTCGTCCGGCCAGCGCGGTTGAAACTCGCTTAAGAGAGATCAACCCTCGCGTTGCGGCTGAAGATGCGCCTCAACAGACTGCTTCGACTGTTTTTGTTGAGCGTATCGCCAAACCGATTTCTCAGTTCGTTCCGCAACCTTCACCGCGAAATCTTCGGCGTTTACGAAAACGCCTGATTCAGGCTGGTTATTACAACGAAAGCGCCGCGACAATTTATCGCGCGATTCAGTTG
>JAGNMH010000099.1 GCA_017991275.1 Acidobacteriota bacterium | reverse complement strand
AGTTTTGGAGGTCAGGCCATTTTGCTGCATTACACCGTGCAACGGTCGCTGCAGGATGCGCAGGATTATTTCATTCACGACGCCGCGCTCAATCGTGGCCCGGCGGATTGGGATCGCAAGCATAACCTTGTCTTTTCGCACGTTTGGGAATTGCCGATTGGAAAAGGGAAGTCGCTGTTGGGCGGAGTTTCGCGCTCGATGGATTGGCTGGTTGGAGGTTGGCAGATCAACTCGAATACTTTTGTGCAAAGCGGATTGCCATACAGTTTTTGTTACGACACAGGAGCGAATTCTGATACTGGCCCTTGCCGACCCAACGTCAACGGCGATGTGAAGGCAAAGTTGTCGGATGGCAGTTACAGTTATGACACGTCTGTGTTCTCGAATCCGGGCAAAGGCAAATTCGGCAATCAACCACGCAACGCTTTGCGCGGGCCTGGGTATTGGCGAACCGACGCTTCGTTGTTCAAAAAGTTTCGCTTCGATGAAAGCAGGGAAGTCGAGTTTCGCGTTGAATCGGTAAATGTGTTCAATCACGTCAATCTGGGAATGCCAAGCAGCTTCATTGGCTCTTTCGATTCAGCGACGGGCAAGCTGCAACAGAGTTTTGTATTGGGAAGGATTTTCACGACGGCGAATTTTGGCTCTGACCCGATGCGGAATGTTCAGTTCGCGTTGAAGATCAAATTCTGAGATGTGGAGTGCTACGCCAGAGCCGTAGCTTTGGAAGTCGTCCGGGAAATCGAAACTCTGCGATTGATGACTACCAAAGTTACGCCAAAGGCGTAGCCCTCCAAATTTGTTTATTGTCTTGGCAGTGTTCTGCGCGAAGGTGAGCCAATGTGGATATGAGCGCCAGTGGCTGAACCATGAATGGCTCCGCGAATGGCGATGAACGAAATTCCCTGGTTGTACAGAAAATCAACCAAGGCCTGGCCTTCGGCGCTGTCCGGGTGAACGGCTACGTCCATTGCGTTGCTGTGATCGAAGCCGAGTTGATTGTGAGTTTGTGTCTGCCCGAACGCGCTGACGGGAACTGGCTTGCCGAATTTCAGCCGATAGAAAGCATCCACTTTGCCGAAATCGCTCAAATTCCAGTGGTTTATTCCGGCGAAACGAACCAGTAATCCATTTGAGCGAAATTCTCCGGTTGGCGGCGGGGGCAATTTAGCCAGTTCTTCAGCCGCTTCGACTTCAGAAACAAGGTTGTTGACGGATTCGATTTGTTTTTCTGTTTCAGACGATTTGGCTTTGGCGGCAGCCAGAATTTCTTCGCTTTCGGAAATTTGCTTTTGAGCGATGACGCCGAGTTCAAGCAGCTTCCTGTTTTTTTCGACTATCTGGGCGGCGCGCTCTTCGTCCTGCTTTTGCAAAGCCAGCAGACGTTCCAGGCTTTCGCGATAAGTGTTTGAAGCCGCAATCAGGTTTTCGCGCGACTGGCTGGCGGCCTCGTTTAACTCCTTTAGTTCTTCGGGGGAAATTGTCGGCACGACAGGCGCAGGCGACGGAGTCACTGTTTTTTTACGATTGGGTTTTTGGGCAACAACGGAAGAGGCGAACAAAATCGCCAATACCAGACCCGCGACTAACTGAATCCAAAATGTTTTTTTGTCTTTGCTCATATTGCCAGAATCCCAATACGTGACTTTCAGCATTCCGGTTTCAGATGTTGCTCGATCTGGACAGTTCGCGCAACTGTAAAGCATCATAGCTGCCTATGGATAAACAACTTCCGGGCCTGCGACGCGGGCTAGATATTTTTCCTTCACCGATTCCAGAACGACCTGGCATGGTTATGCGCGATCCGTTCCGGTATGCGCAGGAGGTTTTGATAATTCCTCCTGTGCTTGCCGCCGCTCTTAGCTTTTTTGACGGCGAAAGCACTGTACTGGATTGTCAGTCGCATCTGACGCGGCTGGTCGGCCAGCTTGTCCCCAGTGATTTGATTGAAGCCCTGAGCGAGGTCTTGCAGCAAAACGGTTATCTTGAAACCGAAGAGTTCGAGCGCATGAAACGCCAGCGACATTCGGACTTTGCCGCTGCCGCCCAGAGGCCTCCAGCGCATTCCGGTTCAGGTTATCCAGACCAGATGGCGGAATTGCGGATGCAACTGGACGATTACCTTAACGGCAGTTTGGTGCCGGCGACTGATCCAATCCTTGGATTGGCGGCTCCGCACGTCAGCCCTTTTGGCGGCTGGCAGTCCTACGCCGCAGCTTATGGGCGATTGAGCGGCGCAGCCAAACAACACGCGGCGGATAAAACGGTTATTGTGCTTGGCACTTCGCATTATGGTAAGCCAGAAGTTTTCGGGCTGACGCGCAAACCGTTTGTCACTCCTCTGGGGACTCTGCAACCTGACTTGCAACTGATTGATTTCCTGACCGAAAGCGCCAAAGACTCAATCATTCGCGAAGATTACTGTCACAGCATCGAACATTCGATTGAGTTCCAGTGTGTGTTTCTGCAGCAGATGCTCGGTTCAGATTTCAAGATCGTGCCTATACTTTGCGGGCCATTTGCAAAGGCGCTTTATTACGGCGAACCGCCGGAACGCGACGATAACGTGCTGCGGTTTTTTGATACGTTGGGTGAAATGGCCGATCTACATCGGTCTAAATTGTTTTGGGTTTTGGGAGTTGATCTGGCTCACATGGGCAGACGTTACGGCGACGAATTGAACGCACGCGCCGACGAAGATGAAATGCTGGAAGTCAGAGAGGCAGACTTGGAACGGCTGGATCAGGTTTGTCGTGGTGACAGCGAAGAGTTTTTCGAATTGGTCAGGCCAGAGGAAGATCGTTTGAAATGGTGCGGGTTCTCGCCTTTATACACTTTTATGAACGCCGTGCCGGATGCTCGCGGCAGCCTGCTGCGTTACGACCAGTGGAATATTGACGGTGAATCGGTAGTCAGTTTTGCGGCCATGGAATTTGTCTGATGTGGAATTTTTCGAAAGCGGTGAGGGAAATCCCCCACCGCTTTTTGTGATCGCAGCCAAACTCCGCCTATTGGCTTCGATCTCAAGCTTGGGCAAGGTTTACGCAGCTTTTAGATGATGGTCTTGACGTTTTTCACCCACAGAGGATTTGGTTGGAAACGTAAAAACATTCGATTTTTCCGTAGCTTCCCGTTTTGAGAGCATGCCTGGCAAAGCAATTAGAAATGCCACAATTCCGAGTGCTGGCACAAGAATCGTCAGCCATTGCAAATTCAATTTCCCGTAGTAAATCATCGGCACTTCGCCGCCGATCTGGCTGGCTGTCAGAAGTGTTACCAGAAAAGCTGCTCCACTGACTGCTAAAGAACCGACCAAAAATAACACTGCGACAAGCTGTAACAATTTGGCAAAATTTTTCATGACTAAAATCTCCTCTCAATGAATTGGGTGAAAATTCGCGTTTTGAATACTTCACTGATGGAGTTTGCAAGCACTATGCCGGGCATTTGAGGTGAGTGGCTTCGGTAGGTGGACTTCTCAGCTTTTGGGCGCTGTCTTACAATGCGGTTATGGCTAACAAAGCACCACGCACAGTTTACGCATGTCAGAATTGCGGATTTCAGTCGCGCAAGTGGGTTGGCAAATGCCCGGATTGCGGCGAGTGGAATTCTTTTGCCGAGGAACGCGAGCGCCCGACTGGCAAAGATTCAACTGGAGCGGCTCGCGCCGGTATAAGCTGGCGCGACAGCAAACCCATAGCTTTCAATGAGATCGAAGCCCAGGACGATTCGCGCGAAGTCACCGGTATTGACGAATTCGACCGCGTGCTTGGTGGTGGCATAGTGCCTGGCTCGTTGGTTTTGATTGGCGGAGAGCCAGGAATTGGCAAGTCAACCTTGCTCAGTCAGGTGGCTGATAAACTCAGCACGGTTTATGGCCACGTGCTTTACGTTTCTGGCGAAGAAAGCGAGAGACAGATCAAGTTACGAGGCGAGCGGTTAGGCATCAATCCGGCTGGATTGTTTTTGCTGTCTGAAACTGGCTTGGAGCGCATCTTCGATCATATCGAACGATTGCAGCCGAAAGCGGTGATCATTGATTCAGTCCAAACCATCTTTTCTGAAAAGCTGGAAAGCGCGCCGGGGTCGGTTTCCCAGGTGCGCGAAGTTGCCGGACAGTTTTTGCTGCTAGCTAAAAATCTGGGCTTGCCGGTGTTTTTGATCGGCCACGTCACCAAAGAAGGAACGATTGCCGGGCCGAAGGCTCTGGAGCACATCGTTGACACGGTGATTTATTTTGAAGGCGAGCGTCATCACAACCATCGAATCCTGCGCGCTGCCAAGAATCGTTTCGGCGCGGCGAACGAGCTTGGCATTTTCGAGATGACCGGCGCTGGATTGATCGGCGTGCCGAATCCGTCAGAGGTTTTTCTGAGCGAGCGCCCAATTGGCGCTTCAGGTTCTGCGGTTGTGGCGGCAATGGAAGGCACTCGACCTATGCTTGTGGAAATTCAGGCGCTGGTCAGTTCGTCAAAGTTCGGAACCGGGCGACGGACAACTTTGGGAGTTGAATTGAATCGTGTGGCTTTGCTGGTGGCAATGTTGGAAAAGCGCGTCGGCTTTCATCTGAGCGGCGACGACATTTTCGTCAATCTGGTTGGAGGCATTGCGCTGAACGAACCGGCGGTTGATTTGGGAATAGTCGCCGCAGTGACTTCCAGCTTTCGCAACATTCCGATTAATGAACATACAATCGTTTTTGGCGAAGTCGGTCTGGCCGGAGAAGTTCGCGCGACCAGCCACGCGGCAATTCGGTTGCGCGAAGCTGCGCGAATGGGATTCAAACGAGTCATTATGCCCAGAAACAATTTGACGGGATTGCCAGAAGATGACCGGCTGGAAATTATAGGTGTGCGTTCAGTTGCGGATGCGCTGGATGCACTGTTTTGAAGGCTGGCGCAAAGTTACCGGTTCTTGCAACTTTGCCGTCTCGCCCGTAAACTCAGCTCGTTTTTACGAATCCATCACAACAATCGCAATAATTTTGAGGACAGTTACAGATGAGTTTGTTTAGCAATCGCGGCCAAACGCCGCTTGGCGTGTGTATTCTACTGGCAAAACTGTCTGTAGGCTTGATGGCGGCTTTGTTTGCAGTTTCCTGTTCAAGGTCTGGTACATTGAACGAAACTGCTTATGTTGTGCCGGAAAAGCTGAGACTGAAGAATTCAACCGCGCAAGCCGCCCGCCCAATTGGCGAATTAAGGAGCGGCGACAAGGTGACCATCACCAAACGCTCCAAGTCCGAAGATGGGACCCCCTGGGTTAATGTAAAAAGTCCTGACGGCCAGGAAGGTTGGGCGGAAAACCGTTATTTCGTTAAAGAAGAGATTGTTGCCGAATCGCGAAAGATTGCAGACCAAATCAAAGACATTCAAACTCAGGCAATTGGCAAGTCGAAGGCTACGTTGAAGCTAAGACTGACGCCGGATCGCACAAGCGAAGACAATGTGGCTACATTGCTGTCGTCTGGCACGATGATGGAAATCGTTGCGCGTGAACGCAAGCCACGCCCGACCTCATTGGATCAGAAAGCAGACAGTGCTGAGGGCGCAATCCCGGATGGTAAATCTGGCGATTCCAAATCAGATGTGAAGTACGACGAATGGCTTCAGGTTCGGTTGAAAGATTACGCAATATTGCCAGCCGGGTGGATTTATGGCGGTTCGGTCGAAGTGGATATTCCGGGCGAGATTGTTTATTTCGTGTCGTCCGGCAGGCGCATCATTGGATGGCAAAAAATCAGCACGGTTCGCGGCGATGACAATCGAAGCGGCGACCATTTTCTGGTGATGGAGCGCAAAGTTCTTAATGCCGATGACAGGGTGGATTTCGATCGCATCACTGTTTTGGCTTACGATCCAGTGTCGCGAAATTATTCGACTCCATTTAGGGAAGATGTGTTGGGTAATTTTCCCGTCACTTTGAAGATGGACGGTCAAAAAGGAACTTTTCATCTTGTCGCAATTGACAAAAAAAGCGGCCAGAAACAGCAGCTTGAGTATTCGGTCGAGCTTCTGAGCGGCGGCAAGGTCAAGACGCAAAGATTGACTCCGCAAAACTCAGGTAAACAGTAAGAAGGAGAATTTTTCATTTATGGCTGATCAACAGAATCAGTTGGAGGTTTCATTGAACAAACTTGACGACGCGGCGTGGGCAAAGATAGTCGCGGAACTGCAACCGGGGATTCACCCGGTTGACCAAAAAGCGACCAAAATCTGGTTTGCCTTCCATCCAGTCAAATTGAACAAAGCCTTAGCCGAATCGGATGACCCAGAAGCGACAGCGAAAAAGTTGATTCTGAAAGGGAGTTACCGATTGATGGATCAAGTAGATTCATCGGCAGAGTTTTTATTCGGTCATCGTTACTGGTCGCAAGTGAAAGCCGCGGTCACCAGCCACGCTCAAAACGTAAGCGGAGCGCCGCTTGACGCACAAATCCGTGATGTTGCCAGAAAAGTCGCTGGCGAAGTCAATGCTTCTGCGGATTTGTTGGTTGGCATCACAGCCGTCGCCTTCGGCACTTTGCAGCAAGTTGGAATGGAAGTTTTCAAGCAGCCTGCGGCTCAAGGCCGATATGGGTCTCAGTGGAAAAAATCCGCTGATCAAATCGTTGCCGATAGAGCCAAAAACGATAGTCAGGGCGTTTTCGGATTTCTGCGCTCGGTCAATAAAAGCTTCTCGGTCAATTATCGAGAGTATGAACCGGGTTGCTCTTTCAAACTAATCAACGACCAGGATGTGACGATGGCGGGGCGTCAGTACGAGCGTAATTACCATGCTGAAGATGCCAGGTGTATGCCGGGTGAAGGGCCGATTCCTGTTGAGTGTCGCGCAGCTTCGTGCGGAACCTGCTGGGTTGGTGTGTTGTCTGACGGAGCCAAAATTTCTCCGCCAAATCAGCGGGAAATTGATCGTTGGAAGTATTTTGGTTACGAGGGATTCACTGGTGATGCCGATTCTCCGATTCGACTGGCTTGCCAGATAAAAGCCCACGGTAATGTATCTCTGGTCGTTTCGCCGTGGAATGGGATGATCGGTAAATTGGACGAAAAAGAAAAAGCAGCGTCGGCAACTGCTTAACCATCGCGGCCTGCCTTGATTCGTTTCAGTTGTTCGGTGTGCCACTCTTCGTGTTTACCGATGAACATAACGAATTCAAACAGAGTGAACGATCCTAAAATTGGATGAGAAAATCGCAGTTGCTTCAGTCGTGAAATGTCGGCTCGATTCAGCGCGGCCAGAGTTTTTGCTCTGGCCGCTGCGCGTTTCCGCATCAGATCGTTAAGGTCGTAAAGCTTGCGACGCGGTTTCAGAAACGCCGGAGCTTTGAAGCGACCCCGAAAGCTGGACATTTCCGTCTTTGTAAAATCCTTTGGCAGTTGATCGCCAAGACTTAGGAAACTCATTCCGGCCAATTTGTTGATCGCCGTGTTCAACCAGTCGAACCTATCTAAAACCCATTGCGAGCGGATCAGCTTCGGCACAAACGAAAAGAGCGGGTAAAGATATTTTTCAGTTTTGGTCAAATGCGCCATCACCTGGCCAGCCGACCAACCGCCGTCAGCCGGATAATGATTCAAGTCCTGATTGCTCAACTCGGTCAACAGCTTGGTTTCAGTTGAATCCAGATAAGTCAAAAGCTCGGTTAAATCGCTGTTTGCCATTGTGTTCTGGCCTCTCAAAATAAAATTGGCTCCTCTGAGATTGAAGATATTAACGACTGGTGTAAGTCAGTCAACTTTCCTGGAATTACACCTTTCTTTTTCTTGGCTTAGTATTTAATATCTGCGCCTAAATTCACCACTGTCATAAATCGAAATTCTTTATGGGGTTTTCAACAAAAGCTATTCACGCAGGGCAAGAACCTGACCCGACGACCGGAGCGGTCGCTGTTCCCATTTATCAAACTTCAACTTATGTTCAGGATGCTTTAGGCCAAAATAAAGGCTACGAGTACGCACGCACTCAGAACCCAACGCGAATTGCGCTGGAAAAGAATCTGGCTGTATTGGAAGGCGGCCATGCTGCACATTGCTTTGCTTCGGGAATGGCTGCGACCGACACTGTGTTGAAGCTTCTGAAAGCAGGCGACCACGTCATCGTTTCTGATAATACTTATGGCGGGACGTATCGGCTGTTTGAGAGAGTGCTGCGAGGCTTTGGGTTGGACTTCAGTTACGTTGACACGACCGAAGCCATAAATGTCGAAGACGCTCTGCGACCGAATACGCGGATGATATTTGTCGAAACTCCGACGAACCCGATTATGTCCATTGCCGACCTGGAAGGGATTTCCAAACTGGCACGGGCCAACGATATCCGGCTGGTTGTGGACAACACATTTATGAGTCCGTACTTTTTGCGTCCGATTGAATGGGGAGCGGACATAGTTGTTCATTCGACGACTAAGTACTTGAATGGCCACAGCGACAGCGTTGGCGGAGTTGCTGTCACTGCTCGCCCGGAAGATGCGGAGCAAATTGGTTTTTTACAAAACGCAGTTGGGGCAATTCTCTCGCCGTTTGATTCTTTCCTGATTATGCGCGGAACCAAGACCCTGGCTGTCAGAATGCGGCAGCACGATGAAAATGGAAGAATTGTTGCTAGTTTCTTGTCCGACCACCCAAAGATTCAAAAAGTATACTATCCGGGTTTAACAGGGCATCCACAGCATGAACGTGCAAAACGTTTGATGACTGGTTTTGGAGGTATGATTGCCTTTGAGACAGGTTCTCTTGCGGCAGCGCGAGGTGTATTGGATAATGTGCGCCTCTGCGCACTGGCTGAAAGCCTCGGCGGCGTTGAAACGTTGATCTCTCATCCGGCGACGATGACACATGCTTCTGTCCCGGCAGATCAACGTGCAAGGCTGGGCATTTCGGATGGGTTGGTGCGGATTTCTGTCGGAATTGAAGATGTTGAGGACATCATCGCGGATTTAGACGCGGCGCTCAATCGAGCGTAGGAAAGTGAAAAGTGGACTGTGACAAGTGACAGCAGTAATTAACCCACTCACTAATCACTTCATCGCTCATCACTCATCACTAACTTTATGGCTGAGCTTCCAACCACAAATTTAGCACTATACGCCCAGACTGATGTGGGCATGGTGCGTAGCGGCAACGAGGATAATTTTCTGATCCTCGATCTATCGTCAGGCAAAAGCTGGACGGCCAACGAAGAAGAGCCGCAGGAATTACTGACATACGCACAAGGATATTACGGCACATTGCTGGCGGTTTCAGATGGCATGGGCGGTGCTCTGGCCGGCGAAGTGGCTTCGCGAATGGCGGTGGAAACCGTGCGTGATCGTATGTTACAGCTTCAGGCGCACGACACTTACGGCAAGATGCCTTTTCATGAACGGATGCGTCTAGCTGTCGAAGAAGCCAATTTAGTAATTCATGCCGACGGACAAACCAATCAATCACATCGTGGACTGGGGGCAACATTTACCTCAGTAGCTATCAACGGTAATCATCTTTATTTTGCTCAAGTCGGAGACAGTCGAGCATATTTGATTCGACAGGGTGAAATTTGCCGTATCACGAAAGACCAATCTCTAGTTCAACAATTAATTGACGCTGGTCAGATTACTGAAGAAGAAGCCGAAACGCACAGCTACCGCAACGTTATTCTTCAGGCTTTGGGCGCGCATAACAACGTCAATGTTGAGGTCAACACAGTTAGCCTATGCCAACTGGATACTTTGCTGCTATGCAGTGACGGTTTATCTGGAAAGATGCATGCTGATGAAATTGCAGAGATCGTCAACCAGGCAAACGATTTCAAATCAGCCTGCCAATCATTGATTAACCTGGCCAACGAGCGTGGCGGAGAAGACAACATCACAGTGGTCATTGCCCAGTTTTCTGGCTCTGGTTTGCCGTTGCCGAATGGGACGATAGAACCTAAGAGTCTGGCTCGTTCCCCAGACACGCCTACAGAAATAAGTTGGACAACCGGAGCTACCACTGATCCGCTGGAAAACCCATTAAATAATCAGTCGGTGTCATCCAGTAAAGATGACACCGGAAAAACAGAACCTTTGCCTCCCCCGCCCAAACAATCCAGTCCGTTTACCACACCGCTCGAACGAATCCCCGATAATCGGAAACGCACCAACGATTTGTCGGATCGGGTCGAGCCTATTACCGCCGTCTTTGCAGTTGAAGATTTTGAAGATGTTGTGCCAACCCCTGACGAGCACTCGCATACTACGGCACAGTTGGGGGGACGAAGTACTAAGCCTCTGTCGGTTGTGACTACTCGAACTTCGGACGCGGTAAGCACTGCTCCCATGGTTGAGCAGAACTCATCGCCTGGTAATGCGGGCAGCAATGGGGCGGCACGGCCACAGAAAAGTACTAAATCCAATACATTGATTTTTCTGGTTCTGTTGGTCGCAGGCATTGCTGGCTTGGTTTTCGTTGCAAGTTCTTACCTTAGAGATCAAAAAGCAGACCAGAAGCTGAATGAAGTTCAGCGGCAGGAAGAGCTTCAAAATGAGAAGTTGGGAAGCGTTGAGTCTGTAAGAATCAAGATAACTGAATTGAAGAATAAACTGGGAACGCCTAACAAACCGTCAATTGAAAGCAAACTGGCAGATTGGCGTAATCGGCTGAGCGAGTTTGAACGCCAACTGGACGGACTCAATGACAAATCACCCGAAGAGGTCAAGCGAGCCTGCTCTGAAATTGAAGGCAAAATTCAGGAAATTGGCGATGAGTTTGATAAGGCTCAGGGATTGTTGCCTTTAGGAAAGCTGAATCGCGACCCAGTAAAGGTTTAACCGGCAACCCAATCTGACACCCTCCCATCAACCCACCTTTCAAAGCGAAATCACAAACACCGATCTGACACCGGCAATTTTGCGAACTTCCGAAACCATATTTCCAACATCTACCTGGCTTTTCGGCGGAATTTTTAA
>JAGNMH010000795.1 GCA_017991275.1 Acidobacteriota bacterium | reverse complement strand
AGCAGCTTCAACACAGCAAACCGCGAAGAATCAGGCTCAAGCTACACCAGTAGTAGCAGCCAACAAAGCTCCGTTGCCAGCGGGCAAGACTGAATCTGTGGAGGTTCCGCCAAAGAGCGAAGATCGGAAAATCAGGCCGCGAGATGCCGACAGTTCGGCAAATCCGGCGAATGACACTTTCAGCCGCGAAGCTCCGGCAGCCAGGCGGGATCGAATTGCCACAAGCCGCGATCGTGACGAAGGAAATTATCGCCGTGATTCAAAAGACGATGAGGGCGGAAATGGCAGTGACGCTGATAATCGTCACGATTCTGAACAAATTGGTCCGAAGTTGATTCAGTGGAGCGGCAGGGTGAAAGGCGAGCGCGAAGTTGTCATAGATTTGCCTGGAGTGCCGGGGACGGTGGAAATTCCGCGCGTTTATCGAGATCGCGTTGGCATGGTTGAACCGCCAAGCGCGTCGAATCGCTGGCGTTGCGCGCGGCTGAGAGTGTTCGGCGATGGCGGAACTTCGTTTGTTGTTAGATGGTGGCCGATGGCCAACCAGTTTACGAAACTGGCTGGCCGTCAGCAGTAACTTTCCCGGTTATTGGCTGGATGTCTTTTTGCCGGCAGAGTGCAGGGATTTAGGGTCGCGGGCGTAATAACCTCGCCGGGTGCGAGCCAGCAGCTTTCGACTGCCTTTGGGATTGACTGAAACGCTGACCGTGCGGAACGTGTTGTCTTTGTTGGCGTTGGACGGAGCGTAACTGACAATGTATTGCGTTCGTAAATCTTTGGCGATTTGATCGGCGATGGCTGGCATCTCGCTGATCTCTTTTGGAAAGAAAACTCGCCCGCCGGAATCTTCGGCAAGTTTCACCAGCAATTCTTTGGCTTTTTTGGAATCTGATTTTCTGAACAGACCGCCGCTTTCAGCGTCTTCGTCAACAAAGCCGACCAGATAAAGCTGGACTTCGTTTTCCTTGATCGCCTCGACCACCTCTTTTTCTTTTACCGAGCTGTTCTTTTCCAAACCGTCGGAGATGATGATTAAGGCTTTGCGGCGTTGTTTGGCTTTTTGCTGCGCGTAATCGGAAGTGGCGACGATTGCGTCCAGCAAAGAAGTGCCGCCGCTGCTGTAAAGTTCGTTGAGCGCGTCTTCCAGATCGCGGCGGTCATGAGTGAATTCCTGAATCAGTTCCGGTTCGGTTTTGAACGAAGCCACAAAGGCTTCGTCGTCTTCGCGCATTTGTTTGACCAGTTGTTGACCGGATTCGGCAACCTGTTGCAGTCGCGCGCGCATGCTGCCCGAAGTGTCAATGACCAAACCAAAGCTGACAGGAACTTCTTCGCGCCGTACGCTCTGGATTTCCTGCTTTACCTTGTCTTCGTAAACCGTGAAGTCTTCTTTTTTCAAATCGTAAACAGGCATGTTGGTTTGGTCTGTGACTGTTACGTCCAAAACCACTTCTTCGGTGTCAAGGCGAATGGTTCCTTCAGGGTCAAGCGATTGCTGGTCGGCCTGGGCGCCCTGGCGTTGAGCGCCTTTGCGGTCTTTCTGGTCTTTAGGTGTCGGCGTGGGTTTGGGTTTCGGAGGCTGCGGCGGGTCTTGCGCGTTGGCTTGATGAAGGATGTAAAAGCTCAAAGCTCCGGCCATCAAAATTGCCGTTAAGATTCTAAACGAAAGACGCAGCGAATTACTAAACATAACTTTTTCTCCGAAACTGTGGCCGGTTGAACCGGCGGTAATCTGTTGCAAGGTTGGGCGATTATACATCTTTGCTTTCGGCAGCCTAACGCGAAAAGCCGCTGGACACAGAACGTTGCAAACAATTTCGATTGCGCCTTTTCGCCGGGCGGCGGATTGGGTAAAGTTCGCGCATCATGAAAATAGCTACCTGGAATATCAACTCAATCGCTGTGCGGCTGCCTCTGGTGCTGGACTGGCTGAAAGCCAATCGCCCCGACGCGCTGTGTTTGCAGGAAATCAAATGCAAAGACGACAAATTTCCGGCTGATGCTTTTCGTGAGCTTGGCTACAAGGTGGAAGTGTTCGGCCAGCCGACTTACAACGGCGTGGCCACACTTTCACTGGCTGACGCGACTGATGTGCAAAAAGGTTTTACCGACGACGGCCAAGACGCTCAGCGGCGATTGATTGCCACGACCATCAACGGGGTCAAAATCATCAACGTTTATATCCCTAACGGTTCCGAAGTCGGTTCGGAAAAGTATGCGTATAAGCTGGAATGGCTGGCCAAGTTGCGCAAGTTTTTCGACGAATGCTGCGATGCCAAACAGCCGCTGGCAATTTGCGGAGATTTCAATATCGCGCCCGAAGATCGAGACATTCACGATCCTCAAAAATGGGCGGGCCAGATTTTGTGCAGCGAAGCCGAACGCGAGGCTCTGCAAAAAATCGAAGACTGGGGCTTGGTTGATGTTTTTCGGCAGCATCACGAAGACGCTGGCGTCTTTTCATGGTGGGATTATCGCGCCGGAGCCTTCCCCAAAAATCACGGTCTCAGGATTGATCACCTGTGGGCGACAGAATCTCTGGCTGAATTGTGTTCGGCGGTGTGGATTGATAAAGCCCCGCGCGCTTTGGAAAGACCGTCAGATCATGCGCCGGTCGTGGCTGAATTCGATTTGGAGTAATGGTTATGGACAAATTTCAAGCTGAAATACCGCAATCCGATTCGCGTCGAGATTTTCTTTTCCGGGCTGGCAATGGTTTTGGCGCGCTGGCGCTGTCTTACCTGATGCAGCGCGAAGTTCTGGCTCAGGGCAAAACTCAACCTGGAAAAAAACTTGTCAATCCGCTGGCTCCGAGACCACCGCACTTTGCTCCAAAAGCCAAAGCCGTCATCTTTCTGTTTATGGTTGGCGGCCCCAGTCAGATGGAAACCTTCGACCCTAAACCCGTGCTGGACAAACTTCACGGCCAGCAAATGCCTGCCAGTTTTGGCGAAGTCAAAAGCCAGTTTGTCA
>JAGNMH010000098.1 GCA_017991275.1 Acidobacteriota bacterium | reverse complement strand
TATGTTTTCCCGCACGGTCAGGTCTTCGTAAAGGCTGAACTTTTGCGACATGTAACCTACGTGTTGGCGAATTTCGTCGGCCTGTCTAACGCAATCCAGTCCCAACACAGTGCCGCTGCCTTCGCTGGGCAGCAACAATCCGCACAGGGCTTTGATCAGTGTGGTTTTGCCTGAACCGTTAGGGCCAAGGAAACCATAAATCTCGCCTTGTTCGACGTTGATCGAAACACGGTCTACGGCCGTAAAGTTGCCGAAACGAACCGTCAGGTCTTTCGTTGAAATCGCCTGCATATCATTTCTCCAGCGTAACGTCGGCGGCCATTCCGGGCTTCAATTTGCCTTCGCGGTTGTCTATTCGGACTTTGACGCCGAAGACCTGATGATTGCGTTCATCGCGGCTCTGAACATTCCGTGGAGTGAATTCGCCTTGCGAGTTGATCTGCTCGATTACTCCGTCAAAGAGACGGTCGCTGAAGGTGTCAACTTTGATTTTGGCTTTCTGACCGACTTTGACCAGTCCAAGTTGCGGTTCGGGAATATAAACTCGGACGTAGATTTGATCTTTTTCCAGCAGCCTCGCGACGGTTTGATTCGGTGTCAACAAATCGCCCGGCCTTACACTCAATACTTCAACCGAGGCGTCGGCTGACGCTTTGACTTCGCCTTCGGCAAGCTGAACTTTGATTTGCTCCAGTCGGGCTTCGGCTTCGGCCAGTTGAGCGCGTGAATCGGCTATTTCTTCGGCGCGCGGGCCGGCCAGCACCAACTTTTCGGATTGCTGCGCCTGACGAAAGCGTTCCTCGGCTGCGCGAATGTCTTCCTTGCGGCTGCCGTTCAGCAGCAGGTCGAGCCGCTTCTTTTCAGCATTGCGACGGGCGCGGAAATTTTCCAAACGAAACTTTGCCGAATCAAATTCCTGTTGAGCTATGTCGCCAGACGCTCGCAGTTTTTCGACCCTCTGAAATGCGGTGCTGGCGTTGTTCAGGTCGGCTTCTGCGGCGGCGACGGCTGATCGAGCCTGCTCGATTTCTTCGGGGCGAGGCCAGGTTTTTATGGATTCCAGAGTGGCCTGTGCAGTCGCGGTTGCGGCGCTGGCCTGGGCTTTTTCTTCAGGTCGGGCGCCGTGAAGTAATCGTTCAAGCCGGGCTTGTTGTTGCTGTATGCGCGCTTCGGCCTGAGCTTTTTGCGCCTGCAACTCCGCGATGTCGAACCTGACCAAAGCTTGCCCGGCTGTGACTTCCTGACCTTCTTCAACCAGCACGGCTTCGATGCGCCCGCCGACTTTCGACCCGACACGGATTTCGCGCGTTTCAATCGTGCCCGAAAAAACAGCTTCGTCTTTTTTACCCAAGCCGAAGCCGTTACCAGAGCAACTGATGCCTATGGCGACTGCGGCCAGCAATAAGACGAAGGCCGACACCCGCAACATTTTGTTCTTCATCCGATCAATTCTCCTTCTCAACGGAAAGATGTAAGTAAGTACATACTTACATAGCACGGCAAAAGTTCGTCTGGCAAGTCGGCGAATCAGCGCCACGACCGGTTGGGCGGGCGAGTCCTGGCCAATTGTCTTTGCAAGTAATGGGCTTTCTAACGGTCAGCGGTGCTGATCTGTTTTGAATGCCGCGAATGCAAAAACGCTGTATGAGATGGTGTTGGAAATTTGTTTAGCCCATTCGGCGGCTTCTGTGCCGTCGCTTCTTCGCAGAATAAGCGCGAGCGACATTCCTAAACTCAGGATAAACAGCATGGCAATCAACTGATTTCGCTGTTGCAATGCCAGTCGTGCTAATTGAACAAAGGCGGCTATGCTGGCGATGGTGGCAACGGTCAGCAAGAGTTTCAACCACGTTTGGCCGCCTTTGACCATCTTGACGGCTGCGGTCAAAGCCAGCAGAGCGGCGTTGAAAAATAACGGCAACAGCCAGACTTTTCCAGCGGTTAAATCTTTCAGTTTGGATCGCCACAACGCCCAGGCCAGGCAGACGAACCCAGGCGCTGACAGAAACAGCAGAGCGTTTTTCATCCAGGCAGATTCAGTGCCGCTGGTTGCATTCAACAGTTTGCCGATGGCGTTCAGCAGATTACCTGCGACGATCAGAACGCCGCCGACGTAGCCAAGTTCGCCAACGACTTCGCTTTTGCGATTCAGCATTCGAGAGATGAAAAACAGGCCTAGAGCGAGCAGCGCAACAGGCAGAAAATTTTCAATGGCCAGAGCGAGTGAGTATTTTTCCAGCATAGTTTGGTTAATGATCTTTTGAAGTTTCGTATAAGAAGTTTTGGTTGACCCAGCCGGTCAAGCCGTTTTGGGTGATCTTCACCCAGATGTCTTTTCCGATTTTTTGCTTTTCGCCGCTGAAGCGAATGCCTTTGGCATCGTGCGGAAGTTTGCCTATGACATTGGCTCTTGTTCCCGGCGACTGGCGGACATTGAGCCAATCATCGCGCAAGAGCCTGAAAACCGAATAGCCGATTTCTGGTTTCAGTAAGCGCGATACGGCGGCGGCTTTTTTTCCGGTGGCGAGGTCAACTTCAACCCAACCTTCTGGCGGAGCGTTGCGCGGTGAATCGGCTCCGCTGGAGTTGATCCGATAGTAATAAAGCTTTTTGCCATCGGCTGACCATTCAACTTTGTCTTGCAGAATGAAATCCCAACGTGCGGTGAATTTTCGTTTGCCGGTGCCGTCGGCGTTGAACAGAAAGCCAATGTTGTCGTTGCATTCGTAACCGCAGCCGATGACTAAAAAACGTTTGCCGTCAGGCGAATAACGAACCTGGTTGACGGCCATAAAGCCATCTTTTTCATTTGTGAGCAAAACGCGGTTGTCGAGTTTGAGCTTCGCGCCGTCTTCGGTGGCTTTGGCTATTTGGGCGTTTGCTGTCGAACAGAATGCAAAGCAAAGACAGGAGATTTGAAGATAACGGAACAGACGGAATGAACGGAAACTTTTCATCTTTTCGGCTATTTCCGTTTGTTCCGTATTCTTGTTTTTGGTTCCCGGAGCCATTTAGAAAAACCTGCCTAGCGAAAAATAAATCTTGCCGCGACCGCCTTCGCCGCGACTGCCGACGATCGAAAAGGGGCCGACTTTTGTGTCCATCACCAGACCCAATGACATTGCCGCTCGATACCGCTGTGAATCGAATTGCGAAGTGAATCCGCCCGAAGCTCCAAGTTGATCGAACCAGGCACCGACATAAATGTTGCCGCCAATCAACGAAGGCAGTTCGTTGATTTTGTGCAGGTATCCGCCAGTGGCCAGAAAGTATTGATTGACGCGCAGTTCGTCGCGTGAGTAAGCGCCGAAACGAAACGGCCCGCCGAGCAGGAATTGTTGAATCGGCGGAACCTCACGACCTAAAGCGGTACCGGCGGCTCCGGCTAAAAACATGGAACCCTGTGAAGACAGCGGGACGAAGAATGACACGCGGGTTTCGCCTTGCGGAAAGTCGTCTTTGACGTTCGGGGCAGAAAAATACCAGCGAGCCTCAGCCGTCATACGCAAACCCCGCGTAGGGACTGTCGCACTGTCCTGTTTATCGAAAGCCCAGCGAATGCGGGCGACGTTGAAGTTCCCGTCAAAGGCCGGAAGCTCAAGACTGCCTGTGCTCGCCTTTGCCAGTACTTGCGTGTATTCGTAACCGACGCGCAGTTCACTGCTGCCCCTCAGAAATCCGAAATCGCCGCCTGCGCTGAAACGGTCGGCTTGATATTCAGCCAGCCGGTTTCGACCGGCAAAAATTCCCTGACGGTCTCGGCGATAAGTCGCCCTGGGCGCAACGAAAAAGCCACGCTCGCCCAGCGGTTTGAAGTATTCGGTGGCGAACAAATTGCCGAACCCAACTTTTGCGTCAATTCGTAATTCGGCCCCGTAAGAGCCAACATCGAAAAAAGTCGCGCGCGCTCCGATGGTGAAGTTGATGGCGTTGACTTCGGAACCGTCAACTTCTACGCCGGGCGCGATTGCTGGCGGAGCGTGCGACTTTTCTCGCGGACGAATTTCCAGGATTGTTTTATGGTTTTCAGCCTTCAGGCCATAGTTGAAACCTTCGTAACGTCCCTGGCCGGTGATGACGGTCAAATCGTTTTCCAGCTTTTTGGTGTCCAGCGGCTTTCCGGCGTCAGCATTCAGACGGCGACGCAGAGCCTTTTCCGCATCGGCCTCGACTCCGGCAATTTGCAAATCGGTGGGCGTGGGAATTGCTGTGCGGCGTTTGGCCTGGCGTTCGGCCAGATGCTGTTGCCAGTCGGCGTCGTTCAATGCAAAGCGCGAAAGTACGGCGGTTTTTGCGGCGGCGGCTTTGAATCCAACATCGGCAATGTTGTCCAGTCCTATGAAATCCAGTGCAGAGATATTTCCCAAATCCGGAGCGATGATAATGTCCGCCAATCGCAAGTTCTGTCGGTCGTTATTTATCGTCATGACCGTGACGGACTGTTGCAGGATGCCGACGATGGAAGCGATAGCCTGCATGTCGCCTAGCGGAGTGCCTGTGTCAACGGCGATGACTACGTCGGGCTGGAATTCGCGTATGACATCTGTCGGGATGTTGTTGACCAACCCCCCGTCCACCAGCACTTTGCCGTCGCGTTCAACCGGAGGAAAGACTCCAGGGATGGACATCGTCGCGCGCATCGCCGAAGCCAATGAACCGTCTTTCATGACAACCGGTTTGGCGGCCAAAAAATCCGTCGCCACACAGCGAAAGGGAATCGGCAAATCGTCGAAACTTTTCAAATCGTAATAGGGCAGCGCCAGCCGGTCAATCAACAAGCCGATGTAATGCGCTGAACTTATGCCCAACGGCAAGCTGACGCCTTTTCGCAAACCAATTTCCAAACCACTTTGATAATCGCGTTTGTCCTGTTTGCGGCGGAAGGACAGTTTTTCAAAACTCGGCCCACTGCTCAGCAGTTCTGTCCAGTTCTGATCCTTGATCAGTTGGCGCATTTCAGCGGGCGAAGCTCCCATTGAATAAAACGCGCCAACCAGTCCGCCCATGCTGGTTCCGGCGACGAAGTGAACTGGGATGTGATTCTGCTCGAACCATTCCAACACACCGATGTGAGCCACGCCGCGCGCGCCTCCGCCGCTCAGGACAAGGCCGATCTTCAGTGGTCGTGGTTGTTGCAATGAAGTTTGGGTTTGCGCTGATGTGCCGAACGGCGTCAGCGAAAGCAAGCAGAGCAGGGCAATGAGTTTTTTGATTTTGCTCAAGATGAGATTCAGCTTTTGGAGCGCTGCGGCTCGACGCAGCTTTCATTTCATAACCGAAAAACTATGGTTGACTCGGTGACTGACTGAAACAAAAGCAAAAGCTGCGACAGGTCGCAGCACTCCAAAATGTTTATCGTTTAGTGATTTTGACCGGCGAAGTCGTGCGGAAAGTCAGTTGCGATTCGCTGCCAATGACCGCCGGATCGCCTTTGGTTGCCAGCACGTAACCGCCACCAGCGCCCGCGCCAGCCCCGGCTCCGATGGCCGCGCCTTTGCCGCCTCCGGCGATTGCTCCGATGGCCGCGCCTATTCCGGCTCCGACGCCGACTTTAACCGCATCTTTCTTCTTCGTGGATTTGGCTTGGCGAGTAATCTTGCTGGTTGGCAGGTCAATCGTGCTGCCGTCAGCCAGCGTCAACCGGTTCACTTGCAGAGTCAGCGAAGCCACGCCTTTGACCCGTCCTCCCTGATCGGCATCAACGACTGTGCCGGAAACAGTTGCGCCTTTTTTGGCCACGACCCAGTCACCGTCAACAATCGGCTGTCCAAGCGTGCCTGTGAAGCTGTCTCCGGCTTTGGCTGTTTTCGTCGAAATTGTCGAAGTCGTCCAGACCGAAATCGGAGTGCCAGCGGCAAGTGTGAAAACTCGCGGCGGAGCAGGCGGCGGTGCAGGAGCCGAAGACGAACCGGACGACGAATTGACGTTCGACGCTCCGGTACTTGACGAAGCCATTCCCGGATTCGACCCATTGCCATTCGGATTTGTCGCGGCAGAACCGGCGACAGCCGAACCGTCCGCTGGCATGCCGGGCGAAGCCGACGCATCAGGCGTAGGGCTGTTAGCCGTCGAAACGTTGTTTGGCGAAGTCGCATTTTGCGAAGAACAGCCGGTTTGTGCCAACAGCAAGCTTGCGCTGAACACCGCGAACAGAAAAATTCTTCCAGTTTTTGAATTCATAAAACCCTCCTTGTTTGTAAGTCGAGTGGGAGGCTCGACGGTTGATATGACAGGGGAGTTACATTGTCAGAACGACTTTGGCCACCGTCTTTCGCGTTGCCAGAGCATTTAACGCCGCGACAGCGTCTGTCAGCGCGAAACTTTCTGAAACAATTGGTTTGATCTGACCGGCTTCGTACATTTTGAAAAGCGCGGCTTCGGCTTCGGCCATGTATTCGGGGTGATGTTCCAGATAACCTCCCCAGTAAACGCCGGTCACCGACATGTTTTTCAGCAAAATGCGATTGGCCGCAATCGAAGGAATTGTGCCTCCGGCAAAACCGATGACCAGCAACCGGCCTTCGGGAGCGATGCACTTGGTTGAAAGATCGAAGATTTCTCCGCCTACCGGATCATAAACGATGTCGGCTCCGCGTCCTGTGATCTTCTTGACGGCGTCCACCCATGAAGCGTCGCGGTAATTCAGTGCGTGTTCGGCGCCTTGCGACAAACAGAATTGCAGCTTTTCTTCGCTGCCTGCGGTGGCGATGACTCGCGCGCCCAGAGCCTTGCCGATTTGAGTCGCCGATAAGCCCACGCCGCCAGCCGCCGCGTGAACCAGCAACCATTCGCCGGGTTTGATTTGGGTGCGATGCGTCAGCGCGAAATACGAAGTCTGGTAAATGACAATCATTGCGGCTGCCTCTTCAAAACTCATTTCGTCCGGGATGCGAAACGATTTGGCTGCCGGAGCGATGGAGCATTCGGCGTAACCTCCGCTGGTGGCCATTGCCTGAACTCTGTCGCCGACATTGAACTGAGTGACGCTTTCGCCAATGGCATCCACAATTCCGGCGACTTCGGAACCGGGCGTGAACGGGCGCGGAGGTTTGGTTTGATACTTTCCCTGAACCATCAAAATGTCGAAAAAGTTCAGAGCCGCTGCATGATTTTTGATTCTGATTTCGCCTTTGCCAGGTTCGGGGGTTGGGATTTCTTCAAAGGACATTTGTTCGGGTTCGCACCATTCGTGGACTCGCCAGGCTTTCATCGGGTGATTGTTTCTCCTTCGGATTGAAAATTGGTTTGTAGTGAATGCCGCAACGATTCTACTTTAGGCAGCCATGAGCGGCAATTCGACAAATTGGTAGAGCGTTGCCAATCACTGTGGTAAATTTCACTGCCATCCCCGAAAGATTTCTTCATCGAAGGTTTCTTCACAGATATGAGCGAACTTTCAACTCACGAAGTCACGCAATTACTGGTTGCCTGGAACAACGGCGATCAACTGGCGCTGGAACAACTGGTTCCGCTGGTTCACGCTGAACTGCACAAGCTGGCCAGGCGGTATATGGTCGGCGAACGGGCGGGGCATCCGCTGCAACCGACTGCGCTGGTCAACGAAGCCTACATGCGTTTGATTGACTGGAAGAATGTCGAATGGAAAAACCGCGCTCACTTTTTCGGAGTTTCGGCGCAATTGATGCGACGCATTCTGGTGGACTTTGCTCGGCAACGTCCGCGACTGGCCGGTGAAAGCGCGCATCAGGTTTCGATTGAAGCCGCCGCCGACCTGGCCGAAGGCCGCACTTCCGATTTGGTGGCGCTGGATGACGCGCTGACAAGTCTGGCGCAAATTGACGAACGCAAAAGCCGCATTGTCGAATTGAGATTCTTTGGCGGGCTGGGCAACGAAGAAGTCGCCGAAATTCTGGGCATCGCCGAAATTACCGTCATCCGTGAATGGAACAAAGCCAAAGCCTGGCTGTTCCGCGAGCTAAGTAAAACCAGTGAAACCGATCAAAATGATACTCGGTGAATGATTCGATTGATCTTCATTTTCCATTTTCCAATTGTCATTTTTCATTTGCCATTGTTGTTGGCGCATTGTCCGGGCGATGGCAAATGATAAATCTGAAATGGAAAATGAAGAACCACGGCATCCCTGAATGCTTGTAAGGGTTTCTTCAAAATGACTCCTGACCGCTGGCTGCGAATAGATAAACTACTGGATGAAGCGATGGAGCTTCCATCGGCTGAGCGCCCAGCTTTTCTGCACGCGGCCTGCATTGATGATGAGGCTTTGCTTCGGGAAGTTGAGTCGCTGCTCGAAGCTCACGAACAGGCCGAAGCCAAATTTCTGAAAGCTCCCGCGCTGGAAATCGCCGCTCAAAAATTGGCCGCTGACAAAGACCGTTCGTTGATTGGACGAGTGCTGGGAGCTTACAGCGTGATTTCTGTTCTTGGCGTAGGTGGAATGGGCGAAGTTTATCTGGCGCGTGACACTCGGTTGAATCGCAATGTCGCACTGAAGTTTTTGCCGTCTCAATTCACACAGGATGCGGCGCGCGTCAAACGATTCAAGCGTGAAGCTCAGGCGGCTTCGGCGCTCAACCATCCAAACATCATCACGATTTACGAAATCGGCGAAATTGAGAACAAGCACTTCATCGCCGCTGAGTACATTGATGGCCAGACCTTGCGCGAAGTGATTGCCGAAGGTCGAGTGGCCGAAAAGGAAGCAATTGAAATTGCCATCCAGATTTGCTCTGCGCTTTCAGCCGCTCACGAAGCCGGAATCATCCACCGCGACATCAAGCCAGAAAACATCATGCGGCGACGCGATGGTTACGTGAAGGTGCTGGATTTCGGCCTGGTCAAACTGACCGAACTGGAACTGTCGGCTGGACGCACTAATCCTTCCGACCCGGACATTGGCAAGACGAATCCAGGAGCGGTGCTGGGCACGGCCAGATACATGTCGCCGGAACAGGCTATTGGGCAAGAAGTTGACCGGCGTAGCGATGTGTTCAGCCTGGGCGTGACGCTTTACGAATTGCTGGCGGGTTTGCCTCCGTTCAAAGGCGACCGTATCGCCGCAATTCTGGACGCGATCATTCACCATCAGCCGGTTCCTCTGACCGCGGTGCGCCCTGACCTGCATTCCGAACTTGAGCGAATAGTTTCGCGCGCACTCGAAAAAGATCGCGAGCTTCGTTACCAGTCAGCCGACGACCTGCGCGCGGAGTTGAAACGCTTGCAACGGGAACTGGATTCATCGGAGGTCGTCGCTACAAAACATCAATCAAGTGGAGTGAGCTTTTTGCCAAGCAGAAAATCCCGATGGGGTTTTCTTTCAATTGCAGCAGGTGTGTTCGTTATCTGCGCCGCGTTGCTTGGATGGAAATTTCTGTCAGGCCCTTCCGGATTTCCTGCGACAACTTGGAACGATGCCAAATTCACGGCTTTGACCGATATGCCGGGGCGCGAAGCAAACGGCTGCATCTCGCCGGACGGGCAATGGATTGTGTACAGCCGCTTGCTCAATGGACAGTGGGACATCTTTCGCCAACGCATCGGAGGCAGCAAGCCTGTCAATCTGACCGATCACCCGGCGGCGGATGGCGATGCCGCGATTTCGCCTGACGGACAGCACATCGCGTTTTATTCAGTACGCGACGGAGGCGGCATCTTTATCATGGAAGCCACGGGCGAAAACGTGCGCAAACTGGTCAGCGGCGGACGCGATCCGGACTGGTCGCCGGACGGCAAAGAGATCATTTACTCCACGATTTATGGCGGCAATATCTTCACCCGCAGCTACAGCGGCGGTCAGTTGTGGGCCGTGAATATCCAATCGAGCGCCAAACGCCGCATCGAAGCCGGGCCGGATGCCGTGCAGCCGCGCTGGTCGCCGCACGCGCAGCGGATTGCTTTTTGGGGCTTGCACGATGGCGAAAAGCGAGACGTTTGGACGATTCCGGCGGCAGGCGGTCAACCCATCGCGGTCACGCAGGATGCTTATCAAAATGGCACCCCTGTCTGGTCGCCGGATGGCAGGTACCTTTACTATTGCAGCAATCGCAATGGCCGTCTGAGCATTTGGCGCGTGGCGATTGACGAAGTTTCGGGACAAGTCCTCAGCGAGCCTGAACTCGTGCCGACGCAAGCCGGTTACAGCCACGAATTGAGCATCGCGGCGGATGGTAAACGTTTGCTTTACACGGCACGCCGTGAATTGGCCAACCTTTTTCGCGTCGCATTCGATGCGCAACGCGGTGTGGTCAGCGGCAAACCGATTCAAATCACTTTTGGCGGAAGGCGTGCGCTGAATTCCAGTGTCTCGCCCGCTGGAGACGCGATCGCGTATTTCATCAACGGCGATCCGCAATTCGACATTTTCGTGACCAAAGTGGACGGCTCGGTCACCAATCAGGTGACCAATGACGCCTTCAAAGATTGGACGCCACGCTGGTCGCCGGACGGGAAACGACTGGCGTTCTTTTCGAATATGACCGGTAAATACGAAATCTACACGATTAACCCGGATGGCAGCGACCGCCAGCAACTGACCTACAGCCCCCCGCATGCGCCTGGTTTTGTTTTGCCGGTCTGGTCGCCCGATGGCAAGCGGATGGCCTTCAGTCATCGTCAAGGTGACAATTTTCCCTGCAACAGCTTCATTATGGAATTGACGCTGCCCTGGCAAGCCCAGACGCTGTTCGCGTTTCCGCCGACGCCGGAGGCAAACGGCAGGAGAACCAACTTTACCGCTTACGGTTGGTCACCGGACGGTACGCGGATCGTGGGCACACTTGCCGCTGAAAGTGAGCGATTGCCTGGTTTGGTTGTTTTCGACCTGGCGTCGGGAACTTATGAGCGAATTACCAACGAAGGCGATTCAGCCTTGTGGCTGCAGGATAACCGTCGGCTGATTTATTACTTCAATCTCAAAATTTACCTGGTGGATACCCAAACCAAAAAGCCTGCTGTGTTGCATTCCCTGCCGAATATGACCACGGAAGACCCCGCTCTTTCCCGGGATAACAA
>JAGNMH010000794.1 GCA_017991275.1 Acidobacteriota bacterium | reverse complement strand
ACGAACAACGTGGATAACTCCGCGCGAATTTGCCACGCGCCTTCGACCGTGGCGATGAAACAGAGCATCGGCGTGTCGGCTTCGACCGTGTCGTACAAAGACTGGCTTGGAACTGACCTGCTGGTCTTTTTCGGCAGCAACACGCCGAACAATCAGCCAGTAACGACCAAATACATTTACTACGCCAAACAACAGGGAACTCGCGTCGTAGTCATCAACCCTTACCGCGAACCCGGCATGGAGCGTTACTGGATTCCTTCGGTGACGGAAAGCGCGCTGTTTGGAACCAAACTGGCCGACGATTTTTTTCAGGTTCACACCGGCGGCGATAAAGCCTTCATCGCCGGTGTGTTGAAACACCTGATTGAAAACAACTGGACGGACGAAGCTTTTATCCGCCAGCACACGACGGGCTTTGACGAACTGAAAGCCTCGCTTGCCAGACAGTCATGGGAATTGATCGAAACCGCCTCAGGCGCAAACCGCGAAGAAATGCTGCGCTTTGCGCGAATGCTTGCCACGGCGAAGACTGCGATTTTCGTCTGGTCAATGGGCATCACTCAGCATCACGACGGAGTTTCAAACGTCCGAGCAATTGTTGATCTGGCGCTCAGCCGTGGCTTTGTCGGCAAACCGAAATCCGGCCTGGTTCCGATTCGCGGCCATTCCGGCGTGCAAGGCGGAGCCGAAGTCGGATGCGTTCCAAATCAATTCCCCGGCGGAGTCGCGGTTGATGAAGCCGGAGCTTCCCGAATGAAACAGCTCTGGGATTTTGAAGTTCCAACGGCGCGCGGATTAAACGCCGTGCAAATGATCGAAGCCGCTCACGATGAAAAGCTGGATTGGTTTTACGTCAGCGGCGGAAACTTTTTGGAGACTCTGCCGGAACCAGATTTCGTCCGTGCGGCCATCGAACGGGTTCCGTTTCGCGTTCATCAGGACATTGTTTTAAGCCCACAAATGTTTGTTGAACTAGCAGATACGGTTTTGCTGCTGCCCGCCGCGACTCGTTATGAACAGCGCGGCGGAGGAACTGAAACTTCAACCGAGCGACGAATCCTGTTCAGCCCTGAAATTCCAGGCCGCCGCATTGGCGAAGCCAAAGCCGAATGGGAAATTCCGATGCTGATTGCCGAACGCGCCAAACCGGAGACGGCCAGACTGATTCACTTTGAAGACGCCCAGACGATTCGCAACGAAATCGCCCGCGCCGTGCCGAGCTACGAAGGCATTCAACACCTGCGAAAAACAGGCGACCAAGTTCAGTGGGGAGGCGAACGGCTCTGCGAAACCAGCGACGCCAGCGGAAAGATCACGCCGAAGTTCGCCACTCCCGACAGCCGAGCGAAGTTTTCAACCATCGAAATTCAGCCAGAAGCGAGCGACGGCAAACTGCGGCTTTCGACTCGGCGAGGGAAACAATTCAACAGCATGATTCAGCGCGACCGCGATCCTCTGAATGGAGCCCAACGCGAAGACGTGTTGATGAATGAAACCGATGCTCAAAGGCTGGGCCTGGCAGATGGCGACGCGATCAAGCTTCGCAGCGAAGTCGGTGAGATGAATGGACGCTGCCGTTTAGCCGCCATCGCTCCCGGCAACGTCCAGGTTCACTGGCCCGAAGGAAATGTGCTGCTCCGGCGTGGATCGTGCGATCCCGAATGCGGCATCCCGGATTACAACTCGCTGGTTGGAATCGAACGCGCCGATTAATTACTTGCCGCACAAGCTTGCTCAGCTTGTGCGGAGTCTTTCCCGGCCTCGTTTTATTCGCTCATCCTTGCTCAGCCGGGACACTGAGTTGAGTGACTCTTCCGTCGCTGGCTTCTTCGTATCTGGCAAAGACGGATGGCCTCCGTCCAGCATTTGACTCAACGTTTCGTAAGCTTCTTTTCGTTTCAACAATCCACGGCTCATTGCTTCCTGCGCGTCGAAGGTCAACAAACAATCCAAACATGCTGTTTCACAACGTCGGTGATGATCTTCGTTGATGAAGAGCATTTCTTGTGCTTCTTTCAGCCATGGCCTTCCAATGTTTAATAGTTCGTGTACGTGACCCGCTCCGCCGGGCACGTTGTCATAAAGCACAGTGCCATAACCTTCCTCTATTTTTATTGTCATCACGCCCAACTCGCGCGTGTCCAGTTCCAGCAATCGCGCACCGGCGATTTGAAGCGCCCGCCCCAGTGTCAGCATTAAAGCTTCGTTGTCTTTCGTCAGCGCAACCGATTCGCCGTAAAAAGACAACATCAAAATGTCTGTTCTTTCGCGCGCAGCCAATGTTTGATTGCGCAACACAGGGGCTTCATGTTCGCCCCAGCAAACAGCGTATTTGTTTTTTACCGTTAGCGGCGCGTGCCGTATAAAGCGCGGTGGCAGGTCAAGGCGATCACGTCCCATACGGCGCTCGCTTTCGGCATAACCGCATTTCAAGCAAATGGCAAAACCCTGACCTTGAATCAGGCCGGTTGCTTTGTCATCGCCATCATTGTCATGGTCATCAGCATTCTTTTGAATTGCCCCTTGGTTGTAGACCAGTAACTCGCCATCTTCACAATATCGCGCTGAAAGATTGACAACGCCCGCATAATTCAACCGCTCCGGCTCCGCGCCATCTTCGAGGCTGGCAAAACTGATAGTCGCGCGCTCAACTCGCCCAATTCGCTCGACCTCTACGCTTCGGCAAGGCGCGTCCCAGGCGGCGCTGCTGAAACCATGTTTTGGCAGTAGCAAGGAACGTTGAGATTGCCGCGACGGTTTATCGCAAACCGGGCAAGCCATAAGTGGGCCGGCAAGGCTGTAGTAAAAATGTCCGTCGGGGCAGGTAGTGTAATGGCCGCGCAAACCGATGTAATTATCCAGATTGGCTCCCGTCCAGTGCTTTAACAATCCGTGCGAGGTGATGAGTTTGCCACCGACCAACAATTGCGAGCCGGGCACATATTCTCCCAATGCCAACAGTCCGGGACGCTCCAATCGGAACT
>JAGNMH010000793.1 GCA_017991275.1 Acidobacteriota bacterium | reverse complement strand
AGGCGGATCAAATGGCCAGCGAGGTTGGACAAGCTGGCGCATACGGTCGGCTGACAAAGCGATGGCGTCGGGATCGAACTGAATTCCCAGCTTTGACTGGTTGGGAATCAACGCTCGGATCATGCCAGAACCGCTTTCGGCAAAGGCCAATTCTCCATCCGGCAACACAGCCAATCCAGTCGGGCGATTCAGATGCAAATCAGGCAATTCAGTTTTGACCAGCACTTTATCTCCCAGCGAAACCATCCTGATCGAACCAGCAGCATCGGCAACGTAAAAAGATTTGTCGTCGCGGATGGCAATCGCCATCGGTTCGCCAATTTCGGCTGGGAGCAAAAGGCTATCGGCGTTGCCGGTTTTACCAACGCCTTCCAACGTTACGACCTGACCATTCAACGAAACTTGGCAAATGCGATGATTGCCTGTATCCGCCACCAGCAATGAACCTTCGTCGGTGACGGCGATTCCGCATGGAGTATCAAATCGAGCGTCAGCGCCAATGCCATCGGCGAATCCGGGTTCGCGTCCGCCGGCCAAAGTGCGAACCTGGCCGTCTTTGGCAATTGCGCGGATGCGGTCGTTGTAAGTGTCTGCGACAAAGATTGTTCCGTCTTTGCCAATTGCCACGCCGACCGGCGCGTTGAACCGAGCGTCAGTTGAATTGCCGTCAGCATCACCGCTGACTCCGGTTTGCCCGGCGACAACGCTGACGGATTTTGTCTGCGGGTTGATGCGGACAATCGTGTGCGCTCCGGTGTTGGCGACAATCAATTGACCGCTGCGATCCAGCGCAATCGCCGAAGGTGTTTGCAGGTTTTCGGCGACGACGGAAATTTGCAGCGGCGAATTGTTTTCATAACTGTCAGCTTCAATCCGAAAGATTCGCCCGCTGATGCTTTCGCTGAAATAGATGTTGCCGTCTTCGTCCGCAGCCAGGCCGAATGGTTCGTAAGAATTTTGGGCTGGCGATTCGACGTAACCAAGCGTGGCGATTCTGGCAAACACGGGCAGAGGCCGCGTCCAACGCCAGACAAACCACGCCAACACAATCAGGGCAATCGCCGAAAAGGCGATCAGAAATTTGGGATTTGAAGTTGGAAATTGCCAGCGGTTTTGGGTTCGCATCACGCGGCGCAGTTTAGCCGGGTGATTCAGCATTGGCGAGCGTTGATTGCGTTTCTGCGCCGCTCTAAACTGTGCCCCGTGCAAATCACCAATCGAGCAAACTTGTCTTTTAACGCTCACGCTGAACTTGAACACGCACTGCCGGAATTCGGCACGCTGCAACAATTCGTGGCGTGGGGAGTTCGTCAGCAACCGCCTGCTCTGTTGCTGGACACAATTGCGCTGGACGAATACACGCAAGAAGTAATTTCGGCCTGGCACGAGGGGCTGTTTCTGATTTTCAGTTCAACCTGAAACGGCACAATCACGGCGGTCGCCGTGTGGGATCACAGGCCAGCGGCTGAAGAGTTGCTGGCGGCCAGAATCGCTGAAGGCTGGCAACCAACTCTGTCGCTTTTACGCGAAGGCGATCAAATACTTGGCGCGGCCTGTATGCTCCACTGAAAATTATGGCCAGAGGTTGGGAAAGTAAATCCGTCGAAGATCAATTGGAAGAACGCGAGCGCGCCAAACGCGAAATCGCCGCTGCGGTTTCAACCGAAGCTCCAGAACAAAGGCTAAGGCGCGAAACTTTGCAGCTTGCGCGCAGTCGGTTGCTGGAACAGATCAAGGCCGCTCGCTCTGACGCACACCGCGAAACGGTCGAACGATCATTGCAGGCAATCGAAGCAGAACTGGAATCATTGCAATCAACTACCGTCTAATGACCAACGTCTACTCAAACAATGAACGAAACACAAAAAATTGAAGCTGCTCCGCCGACAACGGCTCAACGCTTAAGCCAGACGACTCCGTTTTCAGACGCGCCCGAACCTGAAAAAAACGGTCGGGGCATAAGCTTTTATCTGCGCGGCAGCGTGCTGTTTTTCAAAAAGATGTGGCCGACGATTTACGAACTGACTTCGACTGAAACTTACGTCAACGCTTCGGCGATTGCTTTCAACGTCATGCTGTCGTTCTTTTCTTTTGTAGTGTTGATCGGCAGCTTTCTGATTAACGTCGTTGGTTCGCAGCGGGCTTACGAAACATTATTCAGGTTGATGCAATCCTTGATGCCTGAAAAATCCGGCATGCTATTGAAAAGCCTGGATGAAGTGACGCGCAGCCCCAGCAGCAAGGCGACTCTGTTTTCATTCGGATTGATGATCTTTTCGGCTTCAGGAGTTTTTCAACCGCTGGAAGCCGCGCTGAATCGCGCGTGGAAATTCCCAGAGCGCAATTTCATCATGCAGTATCTGGTTTACATGCTGATGGTGCTGGTTTGTTCGGCAATCATTTTGGTTCCGGTGGCGCTGGGCAGTACTTATGATTACATACTGGTTGGCATCTTCGGCGATTCGCCGGTGCGCGAATGGTTTTTCAAAATCGTAGGCCCCGTGATGTTGCTGCCTTTTCTGTCACTGTTGTTTTTCGTCATCTATTACTTCATTCCGCACGGGAAGGTGAAACTTAACCAGGTGGTTTTCACTTCGTTGGCAACGGCTGTTTTGTGGATGCTGGCAACTTTGGTCTTCTACCTGTTGCTGCCGGTCTTCGATTTCCGTGGCAGTTATAAAGAACTATCATCGTTGATGGCGCTGGTGACGTGGGTGTTTATTTCGTCGTTCATCTTGATTACCGGAGCGGATTTGTCCGCTCGGCAAATCATCCCGGAATCGTGGACCGGCTGGATGCCGCTGAAAGCCACAAAGCAATTGGATAAGACTCAAGTTTCGCAAGTTCAATAATGCCGAGCGTTCAGTTTGGCGAACCCGCTACGTTTTCCCTTTACGCAGCAAATTCTGAGGTAGTTATGACATATCAAAAATTCGCACGTCTTTTTGCCGTGCTGCTGCTCGTAGCCGGTTTGTTGGCCATAGCC
>JAGNMH010000792.1 GCA_017991275.1 Acidobacteriota bacterium | reverse complement strand
GCTTGAAAGTATCCGCCGTACAGGAGCGCATTACCATCACCGCTTCGCCGACGATTGACACGGTCAAAACCGAATCCAGCTCGACGTTGAATGAAAAAGCAATCGCCCGTACGCCGGTGCTTGGTCGTAAATTTGAAGACCTGCTGACCCTGACTCCGGGCGTCAGCATCACCCAAGGGCCGGACGGAGACGAAATCAACTTCAACGGCCAACGCGGGATCTTCAACAACATCAGCCTGGATGGCGGCGATTACAACAACGGATTTTTCGCCGAACAAGCAGGCGGCCAACGCGCAGCAATTGATATTCCCATTGGCGCAATCAAAGAGTTTCAGGTCGTCGCCGCCGGAGCCACCGCCGAATTCGGTCGCAGCGCTGGCGGCATCATCAACGCCGTCACCAAATCCGGCGGCAACCAGTTGCGCGGAGACGTTTTTCATTTCCAACGGCTGGAGGCTTTGACTTCCAACACAGCCGACGGCAGCCCGCTCAAGGACTTTCACCGCGAACAGTTCGGAGCCAACATTGGCGGCCCGATTGTCAAAGACAAAGCTTTCTTCTTCGGCGCTTTCGAACAGGTTCTGGGCAATCTGACTCGCCCAAATCTGAGCGTTCCAATCGGCGCGCCTTGCTCTGTGCAAACCCCTACGATTCAGGCCAACGAAGCTCTGATTAACGGCAGCGGCGATTGCCAACGACTGGCTTTGCTGAATTTCTTCAAAACCACGCGCCAGCAGGACGAAGGCCTGCCAGTCAAAAAACCGATCAACACATCGGCTTTTCTGGGCAAGCTAAACTTCAATCTGAATCCGGCCAACGAACTGGCCATGTCTTACAACTTCAACCGGTCGAAGAAAGAGAATGAAACTTTCGACGTGCCGACTTATGGCAATTCGGCCAACGGCACTGAAGGCCCAGGCAAAATTCACGCGGTCAACCTGAACCTTTTCACAACGCTGTCTTCGACGAAGGTCAACGAGTTTCACGCGACATACCTGCGCGAAGACCGTCCGCGTTCGGCAACCAAATCGAACATTCCAGCCGACACGGCAATCGGCTTTGTCCCCAGCTTCCGATTCGGCAATCCGTTTTTCCTGGGACCAAACGTTGACGAGACGTTTCAACGCTGGCAGTTGAAAGATAACTTTTCAGTCATTTCCGGCGACCACAATTTCAAGATGGGCGGCGACTGGACTCACAGCAACAACGCTCAAATCTTCCGCGGATTTTTTGAAAGCCGTTACATCTTTGACAGCGTGACCGGCTTCCTTCGTTATGCTTCACCAGCCAGTTTGGGCGCTGGTTACGGCCCCAATATCAAAAGCTGCTCGAACGGAGCTTATGTTGCGGCAACGGCAGCCTGCCCGTCAGGTTCGACTTCAACCGGCGGCCCGCTGTTGCTTTATTTACAAGGCGCGGCACTGGACGGCGTGGCCACCGACGCCACCGGAGCATCGAACATTGATAACGAAGAGTATTCGCTGTTCGCCCAGGACAAATGGCAGATCAAACGTGGCTTCACATTCAGTTACGGTTTACGCTGGGAGGCTCAACTTTTCCCGGCAATGACAGTGGCCCCGTCACAAACTGCTTACGGCAGCTTCCTGAAAGACCCGCGTTTCCCTTCTGACGGCACGTTGCCGGATCAATACAAGATGTTCCAACCGCGCGTCGGCTTCGCTTGGGATTTGGCCAACAACGGCAAATCGGTCTTTCGCGCAAGCTGGGGAATTTACAACGCCCGCCAGAACATGCTGTCGCAAGTCGGTTCGATCACAACGAACGGCGTCCAACAGCAGACCATCTTCCTGAACTCTGACATCATCGCGGCTGGTGTTCCCGGCCCAACCTGGCCGAACGTCACTGTTCCGACCAAAGTCCCGGCTGGCCAATTCCCGCTGTTTTCAGGCGTCCGAGTTTTCAGCCGTGATTACGCCAATCCGCGTATTTACACCACCAACGTCGGCCTGGAACATGAGCTGGTCAACACACTGGCTTTGTATTTGGACTTCACTCACTCGAAGGGCGTCCACATGACTCGTTTCCTGAACGCCAACCGCAGCGGCATTTTCTCCCCGCAGTTAGGCGAGGTGATGGTCACCAGTTCAGTCGGCAAATCGCTTTATCGTGGATTCACCATTGGTATGCGTAAACGGTTCAGCCGTGGAATTCAGTTCGACGGCAATTACGTTTATTCGCAAGATTACGACGATGATTCCAACGAACGTGACCCTTTCACCGACCGAGCATTCGACACCAACCGGCTGTTTCTGGATTACGCGCTGTCTGACCGCGACATTCGCCACAAGTTCAATTTCTCGATGAATGGCGAATTACCGGGCAAGGTGCAGGGCAATTTGCGAATCCAGGCTCGCAGCGCGCAACCGATCACTCCGGGCACTCGCACGGCGCTCAATCGGAACACGGCGCGCAAGAACAACGAATACTTCTCGCTGGATTGGAGCCTATCGCGCCGTTTCGGCGGCGACCGATTCGCTATCATTCCAACCGTGGAAATGTTCAACACCTTGAACAACGACAACCTGATTAATCCGCTGACGACCGTCGGACTGTTTAACTTCGACGGCTTCCTGCGTCAGGGCGTGGGCGATCCGCGTCAAGTGCAACTGTCTGTGAAGGTCACCTTCTAAGGCACGAATCACTGCAAGGTAAAAAGCAAAATGGGCGCGGAGTTTTCGACTTCGCGCCCATTTTGCTTTTGAAATTAACGACGTACTTCAAGGCGTTCCGATTTGCTCAAAAAAACGTGCCAGCTTCACCTCATCCAATTTTCCATCCGTACGCACTCCGCTGCACAAATCCAGCCCAAACGGTTCAACCGAGCGAACCGCGTCGGCGACGTTTTCCGGCTTCAAGCCTCCGGCCAGAAAGATCGGCACATTGACGGCTTCGCGGATTTTGCGGCTGAGCGTCCAATCGTGAGTCCGTCCTGTGCCGCCAAGCTCTTTCACTGCCAGTTTCTGATTT